>NZ_JBBMFF010000082.1:0-2149 GCF_040096185.1 Faecousia intestinalis
GCCCCTTCGGGGCCTCGCAATGACAAACCTTTGGCTTTTACCATTTTACTGACAGCCTGTACAAATCGGCGGTGCAGTGCCGGGCGGGGACAGCCCTTCCCCTACAATGGCGTTTGCCGTTTTAACGGCTGCCTATGCGAATCGTTTGTGCCCCGCCCCTACAATGCGCCAACACCTACGCCCTCCGGATCGCCGTGCACGCGGCCAGGGCCGGGCGCTGCGGAGCCAGCACCGTCGAGACGAAATAGCGCATGTCGTCCATGGCATGGTCGTGCTCCTTGCGCACGGCGTCGCGCCCGGCCTTCGGGTCCCAGACATACTGCTCGATCTCGCGCAGGCAGTCCGTGCAGGTGTCGCACAGCACGAGCCTGCCGCATTTGAGCAGGTCCGACGTGCGGCGGATGCCGCTGAGCACGTCGTTGTCCGCCCGGCGGACGTTCCAGCCGTTACGCCGCAGCGTCTCAAGGAAGCTCGCAGCCGACGGATCGACGATGACGGCCGCGATGGGCCGCCCGCCCGCAAGCTCCCGCAGCGCCCGCTCATACTCCGCGTCCGTCATCTGGCGCTGCTCGCGCCGCGAGTCGAAGTAGAACTCCTTCACGCGGTACCACACGGCGTCCTTCCGCCCCCACAGCCCGAAGGACGCCGGGTTGACCGTGCCGTAGTCGCACGAGATGTACCACTGGTTGAACGGCCCCTCGGGCGGCGGCGGGGCCTTTGCCGCGTCGAAGAAGTCATACACCCGTCCCTCAGCCGCCACCCACTGGCCCAGCACGAAGCGGCGGTAGAACACGCCGGAGTACAGCCGCGCATAGCGGCTGCGGATATCGGGCGACAGCGCGGGGTTGTCCTCCATCGTAAAGTGGAGGTACAGGCAGTTCCGCTCCGCCGCGTGGCCGATCCACTCCGTGTAGAACCAGTGGTACGGCCCCTCGGGGTTGCAGTTGAACCACAGGCGGCTGCCCGTGACGGAGCAGCGCGCGCAGGCCTGCTCCACAAAGCTGCGCGGCATGAGTGCGACCTCGTCGAGCAGCACGCCCGCAAACGTGATGCCCTGAATGAGGGCGGCGGAGCCCTCGTCCCGCCCGCCGAAGAGGTAGAACTCGTTCGTGTGCCCGCGGTAGCTCACCTGCAGCAGGTTCTCCGTCCGCCGCTCCCGGACGGAAAAGCCGATGGCCTGCAGCTTCGGCAGCAGCTCCGTAACGACGTTGCGCCGCAGCGAGGCGATGGTCTTGCCGCACAGGCCGAACCGCGCGCCGCTATAGCAGGCGCTCGCCCACAGAAAGAAGCTCAGCCCCATGCACAGCGTCTTGCCCGAGCGCACCGCTCCGTCGCAGATGATGGCCTCAAACGCAGCGTCCGGGCTGTCGGGCCGCCACCACGTCAGCACGCGGCGCTGCTTGGCCGAAAATCGCATCATGGCTCCTCCACCGCCGCGAAGAACGCCGCGGCCGCGCCGTCGTCCGCCGCCCCGGCCTGCAGCAGCTCCTCGAGGGCGCGGATGCGGTCGGCCAGCCGCACCTCGATGGCCCCCTTTTCGCTGCGCTTCACCTCGGACAGCAGCGTCAGGTCCAGCTCGCCGATGGGCGGGTCGTCCTCGAGCACAAGGCGGACGCAGTCGTTCGCGCGTCCGAAGGCGATCTGCGCCAGCCTGCGCAGGGCGTCCTCCCGGCCGGGCACGCCCCGGCTGCGCTGGGCGGCCAGCTCGCGGCGGACGGCGGGACGGGCCAGTGCGTCTGCCCCGCACTGCGCGCGCCGCGCGGCCTCGGCGGCGTCGAAGCACTGCAGATAGGCCTGCACAAAATTCCGGTGCTTTTCCACCATTCGTCTTCAACCTCCAATTTCTGAAAAAGTACTCTTTCACCCGTAGCTCCGCACCCGTTAAAAATTCACGCGAAATGTGAATCCGTTAAAAAAAATCCGAAAAAAAGCAAAAAAATCCCGCGGCGGACGGGAAAACTCCCATCCGCCGCGGCACAGACTGCCGAAAAACAGCATATCATCCTATTATATTGTAGGGGAGGGGCATGCCCCTCCCGGCGCTGCACCAGCGCACAATACAAGCTACCGACAAAAACGTACCAACCGATTGCGTCTGTAGCGGCGCTCACTGCGCAGCCGTTGGCGGCTTTGCCGCCTTACGGATGCG
>NZ_JBBMFF010000083.1:0-6580 GCF_040096185.1 Faecousia intestinalis
AAATGAAAAGCGCTGCGGATCAGAAGAGGCTTCATAAGGAAGAATGGGCTATCTCAAAATAGAATTTTCTGAAATTAGCCCAACAATAAATGCCGTGAAAATCCAATTAAAACTGGATTTCCACGGCATTTATCTAACTTTTGAAGGGAACTATTCTCTTACAATTCGCATTTTGAGACAGCCACTTCTTTTGGCGCGATCCGAAAACGGATCGATACTGGATTTTGGTGACAAGATCCGATGCTCGCTGTACCTATGGACGAAAATGATATTCCGGGCTTTGCCCGGAGTGATATTTTCCTTTTCGGAACGTGATATAAAAGCTGCTCGGCTTTTGTGATATATATTCGCCTGTTAAACTGCCGCAGGCAATATCACGATGCGAAGCATAATATCACTGTCCAAAGGACAATATCACTCGCCGTCAGGCGAATATAATTGAGGCGCACTTCCTTACGGAGTGCGCCTCACGGCCGCAGCGCTTTTTTATGAGATTTTACGCCTCGATCTCGTCGAAATCGTCAAGGCCCTCGTCGCACTTGCCGAAGCAGGGAAGGAGCTTCTTCAGATCGTCCCAGAAGTGGATCATGGCGACTGCAATGCTGCCGACAACGACGACACCGCCGATGATGCCCAGAATGAGCTTCAGATTATTCTTCATGAAATTGACCTCCCGTATTGAAATGGTAGTTATAGTATACCGCAAAATAAGAATTTCGCAAGGGGATAATTGTGAATTTTCAGCTCAGATGCGGACGATGCGGCCCTCCAGACGCGGGGCGGCAGGCTTCTCCGGCTCCGCGGCATAGCCGAGGATGCAGTGGCCGATGCCGATCCACTCGCCCTCGACGCCCCACTGCTGCAGCAGGGCCTTGCCCTCGGCCGAGGCGAAGACCTCACGGGCGCGGTGGATCCAGCAGCTGGCGATGCCGAGGCTGTGCGCGGCGTTCATCAGGTTACCGAGCGCGAGCGAGCCGTCCTCCACGGCCGTGAACGCGGCGGCATCCGCCAGCACGACGCAGACGGTCGGCGCGCCGTAGAACGGGTGAGCGTCCGGGCTGCCGAGCACACCGCCGTTCAGCCGCTCCAGTGCGGCGATCGCGGCGGGGTCCTGCACGACAAGGAGCTTTACGGACTGGCGGCCCATGCCGCTCGGCGCGTAAAGCCCGGCACGCAGAATTTCCTGCAGTGCCTCCTCCGGCACCTGCTCCGGGCGATAGGCCCGGCAGCTCCGGCGGGTCTCGAGACAGTTCAGAACTTCGTTCATAAGAAAACTCCTTTCAGATCATATATACCATATTGTAGCGGCGCTCAGTGAGCGCCATGGAGGCTGGCAATGATTGCGGCATGAATTCTATGGCGTGAGGCCCTCGGAATGACAAATCTGGTGGCCATTGCCACTGAATTTGTACCGCAGGATTTGCGGGTGCGCATGGCGCTTACTAAGCGCCGCTACAGACGCAACTGGATTTTACCATTTTAACGGCAGTCTGTACCGGCTGCCGGTGCAGCGCCGGGCGGGGCGTGCTCTTCCCCTGTCAATTGCGCCTATAAAATATCAGACATATCCATACATCCCGCGGACGGAGACCTCGCCGGAGCTGACGACGCCCTCCGTGCCGTCTGGGTAGCGGACGATCAGGCCGCCCGCCTCGTCGATGCCGATGGCGTGGGCAAGGCGCGTCTCTCCGGCGCGCAGGATCTGCACGTCCTGCCCCAGCGTCACGCAGACTCCGGCATATTCCGCCAGCCACTGCGGCAGCGCCCCGGGCAGCTGCACATCCAGCTCGTGCAAACGGCGGACCATGGCCGCGGCGAGGGCATTGGGGTCGACGGCCGTGCCGACGGCCTCCCGCAGCGAGACGGCCACATCACGCGCAGGCTCGGGCAGGGAAGCCGTGTCCGTGTTGCAGTTCACGCCGATGCCGACCACGGCATATTCCAGCATGCCGCTGTCGGCCTCTGCCGCCAGCTCCGTCAGGATGCCGCAGACCTTCCGCTTGCCGATGACCAGATCGTTCGTCCACTTGATGCCGACATCGGCCGGGCAGCAGTCCCGGATGGCGCGGCGGATGGCCACGGCGACGGCAGACGTCAGCCACAGCAGCTCCGCAGCCTCGCGCTGCGGCCGCAGCAGGACGGAAAGGTACACACCGCCCGGCGGCGAGACGAACGTCCGCCCGCGCCTGCCGCGCCCGCCGGTCTGGCGGCCGGTGATATAGACGCTCCCGTGCGGCGCGCCGAGTGCGGCCTGCGCCTTGGCATAGGTGTTCGTCGAGTCCACCGTGGGCAGGACATTGATGGGCCAGGGGCAGCCCTCCAGCAGCGCGTGCACGGCGGCATCGCTCAGGGCCGATTCCGGCCGGTGCAGGCAGTAGCCCCGATTCGGCACGGAGTCAATGCTGCAGCCGTCGGCCCGTAGCGCCTGCACGGCCTTCCAGACGGCGGCGCGCGTGACACCGAGCGCGCGGCTGATCTCCTCTCCGGAGACATATTCGCCGTCCCGCAGCAGGGACAGCACCTCTGCCTTTCCCATGGCATTCCCTCCAAAATAATGGTTGCAATTCCGGACCCCGTCCGGTATAATACGTTTGCCGGTTCCAGTATACCCGATTTTTTCCGGGCTGTAAATGCCTTTTTTCGGGTGGGACCGCGCGATCGCCGCTGCGAGGCGGCGAACTGCTTGCGCCTATCGTAAACCTGACGCAGGCAAAATGTAAACCGTCTGTACCGCGCCCACCGGTGCAGACGGAAATCAGAAAGAGAAAAGAGAACGGAGAAAATTTCATGAACAACACCCATTCCTCCCGCGCACGCAGCACGGTCCTGCCGCTCGTGCTTACGGCCCTGTTTGCCGCGCTCACTGCCATCGGCGCCTTCCTCCGCATTCCTGCCGGGGAAATTTCCTTTACGCTGCAGGTGTTCTTCACCTCCATGGCCGGCATCCTGCTCGGTCCGTGGTGGGGAGCGGCCTCGCAGGTGGTCTATGTTCTGCTCGGCCTTATCGGCCTGCCCATCTTCACGGAGGGCGGCGGCCTGATGTATCTGGCAAAGCCCTCGTGCGGCTTCCTGCTCGGCCTGCCGCTCATGGCCATGGTCATCGGTCTGCTGACCCGCGACCTGAAGGCCTCGACACTCCGCGGCCACGCTGTTCGCGGTATGCTCCGCATCGCGCTGGCCTGTGTGGCGGGCCTCGCCGTGCTGTACCTGATCGGCCTTCCCTATATGTACTTCGTGCTGGCAGGCAAGTGGAGCATTCAGAAGACTATCGTGTCCGGCTGCCTGATCTTCCTGCCGTTTGACGCGCTGAAGATCGTTGTGACGACGCTCCTGTGCGTGCGGCTGCTGCCGGTCCTGCGCAGGGATTGAGCGAAAAAGTCCTTTTTTGCGCGCGAATGCTTGCAGGAAGACCTGTCTTGTGATAAAATCAGACTGTCAAAAGACCTGCCCGGCCGAATTTTTGCTTTGCAATTTGGAAAGCAGTCTGGCGGAAAAATCCGAAAGGGCCTTTTTGACAAGCCGAAAATATAAGGCAGGAAACCGGCGGAGCGATCCGCGGAAAGGACGGCCCCATGAACGTAAAACTTGATTTTGTCCTGCGGGAGATCGCAGGGGAGACGCTGCTGGTCCCAGCCGGGAAAACGGCGCTGGATCTCAACGGCATGCTGACGCTCAACGAGACCGGTGCGGCTCTGTGGCGCATGCTGCCGGAGGCGGCGGATGCCGAGGCTCTGACGCAGGGCCTGCTGCAGGAATTCGAGGGTGCGCCCGCGGAGCAGGTCCGCGCGGATGTCGAGGAATTTCTTGCCCGGCTGCGTGAGCTCGGCATTGTGGAGTAAGTGCGCAAAATTGTCAGGGAATATCCCGATTCTCTACAATTTTCTCAATTTTCCCTGTAAAACCCGTAGAAATTGATGAAATTTGACGATTGCGGTTTTTTGCGAATTTCGCTATAATAAAAAGGCTGAAAAACCGCAAGATCCTATTATTATCGCACCGTCGGACAAAGCACCGGCGGAACAAACGTAAATGGAGGATACGCATTATGTCTATCAAAGTTGGTATCAATGGTTTTGGCCGTATCGGCCGTATGGTCTTCCGTGCAAGCCTGAACTTCCCGGAAATCGAAGTCGTCGGCATCAATGATCTGTGCCCGGCTGACTACCTCGCTTACATGCTGAAGTACGATACCATGCATGGCCAGTTCAACGGCACCGTCGAGGCTACCGAGAACTCCATCATTGTCAACGGCAAGGAGATCCCCATCTCTGCAGAGCGCAACCCCGCTGATCTGCCCTGGGGCAAGCTCGGCGCTGAGTATGTTGTCGAGTCCACCGGCCTGTTCCTGACTCAGGAGAAGGCTGCCGGCCATCTGGCTGCCGGTGCCAAGAAGGTCGTCATGTCTGCTCCGTCTAAGGACGCTACCCCGATGTTCGTCTGCGGCGTCAACTTCGACAAGTACACGAAGGACATGAACTTCGTCTCCAACGCTTCCTGCACCACGAACTGCCTGGCCCCGATCGCCAAGGTCCTGAACGACAAGTTCGGCATCACCGACGGCCTCATGACCACCGTTCACTCCACCACCGCTACCCAGAAGACCGTTGACGGCCCGTCCATGAAGGACTGGAGAGGCGGCCGCGCTGCTTCCGGCAACATCATCCCGTCTTCCACCGGCGCTGCCAAGGCTGTCGGCAAGGTCATCCCCGAGCTGAACGGCAAGCTGACCGGTATGTCCATGCGTGTTCCGACGCTGGATGTCTCCGTCGTTGACCTGACTGTCAACCTCGCGAAGCCCGCTACCTACGAAGAGATCTGCAACGCCATGAAGGAAGCCTCTGAGGGCGAGCTGAAGGGCGTTCTGGGTTACACCGACGAGGCCGTCGTTTCTTCCGACTTCCTCGGCGACACCCGCACCTCCATCTTCGACGCCAAGGCCGGCATCGCTCTGACCGACACCTTTGTGAAGGTTGTTTCCTGGTACGACAACGAGATCGGCTACTCCAACAAGGTCCTCGAGCTCATCAAGCACATGTACAGCGTTGATCACGCCGAGTAATTCTCATCCAATTGCATAACGGGAGCGCGTCCTAAACTTTTAGGACGCGTTCCTTTTTCCGTCCGCTTGCAACTTTTGCGCAGATGCGCTATAATTTTCCATAGAGGAATGTCCCCGATAACCGCCTGCCTTACCCGGGGGAGGCGATCCACGATCAGGAGGTATGCAACATGGCCGCATCGAAAGTCTACTTTACCACCTTCCATACCACGCTGGAGGAAAACATCCAGCAGAAGCTCTCCCGTCTGCTGCTGACGGCGGGGATGGACCAGATCGATTTCAGGAACCGCTACGTCGCCATTAAAATGCACTTCGGCGAGCCGGGCAATTTGGCCTACCTGCGCCCGAACTATGCAAAGACCGTCGCGGATCTCGTGCGCCAGCTCGGCGGCAAGCCGTTCCTGACGGACTGCAACACGCTCTATGTCGGCGGCCGCAAGAATGCCCTCGACCACATCGAGTCCGCCTATGTCAACGGCTTCACGCCCTACACAACGGGCTGCCACATCATCATTGCCGACGGCCTGAAGGGCTCGGACGATGTCGCCGTTCCGGTTGACGGCGAGTATGTAAAGAACGCCCGCATCGGCCGCGCACTGATGGATGCCGATATCGTCATTTCTCTGACCCACTTCAAGGGCCACGAGGCCACGGGCATCGGCGGCACGATCAAAAATCTCGGCATGGGCGGCGGCTCCCGCGCGGGCAAGAAGGAAATGCACGCCGACGGCAAGCCCGCCGTGAACGAGTCCAAGTGCATCGGCTGCGGCGCGTGCCATAAGATCTGTGCCCATGATGCCCCGACGATCGAGAACCGCAAGATGCACATCGACACGAACAAGTGTGTCGGCTGCGGCCGCTGCATCGCCGTGTGCCCGATGGACGCCATTGAGGGCGTGTACGACCCGAACGGCCACCTGCTCAACTGCAAGATGGCGGAGTATGCCAAGGCCGTCGTGCAGGGGCGCCCGAGCTTCCACATCAGCCTTGCCATGGATATTTCACCGAACTGCGACTGCCACGCCGAGAACGACGTGCCTGTCATCCCGAATGTCGGCATGTTTGCTTCGTTCGACCCCGTCGCGCTGGATGAGGCCTGCGCCGAAATGTGCAGCCGCATGCCGCGCAACCCGAACGCCGCCTTTGAGGACGCCTCCTCCGACGACCTGTTCCACGCCGTCCACACCGTGACGCACTGGCAGGACCAGACGGAGCACGGCGAGAAGATCGGCCTCGGCTCGCGCGAGTATAAGCTGATCGAGATCTGACAGTATACAAAAGCCGCCTCTGCCGGAAGGACTCCGACGGAGGCGGTTTTTCGTAATTTGATTGCAGCGGCGCTCCGTGAGCGCCGTTGGCAGCTGCAGGCTGCCGGGCGTCCTCGTTGAGCGTTACGGGCTTTCAAGTTTGTCATTGCGAGGAGCAAAGCGACGTGGCAATCTCGCAGTACCCGGCTCGATCACAGGAAAGCCACGGCGAAAACGTAACTGCCTTCCCGAGATTGCCCCGGCCCCGGCGGGG
>NZ_JBBMFF010000084.1:0-9514 GCF_040096185.1 Faecousia intestinalis
CACAAAGTATTCCTGCGTTTTCCATACCTCGACTTGCCAAAAAATCTCTCGCCATCCGCTCTTGCTGATTGAATCAGAGCTTCCCTAAGTTTTTAATCAAAGCTTTTCTAAATCAGTCAATGTAGGAACGCAGGGTCTCATAGAGCGCGGCGCCGTCGTCCTTCAGGGCGTCGGCATAGGCCCCGAGCGCCTCGAGATGGCTGCGGAGGGCGGCATAATCGCCCTGCTCCAGCGCGGCCTGCGCCGAGACGAGCAGCTCATTGGCCTGCGCGCGGCGGGAGAGCGTGTCGTTTTCCTTCTGCGCACTCTCAAGCGTCTTCTCGAGCGTTTCGCGGGCCTTTTCGGCCTCGCTTAAGCGGGTCTCGGCCTCCGAGAGCTTGTCTGCTGCCTCGGAGGACGCGGCGTTGGCCTCGTCGAGCTTGGTCTGCAGCTCTGCGGACTCGGCGCGGGCGGCGTCCAGATCCTTCTGCAGCAGCGCGATGTTCTCTCGCGCGCCCGTGTTGGCCGCCTCCATCTCGCCCTTCATGTCAATGACCTTGATGAGCAGGGAGATCGCCACGAGCAGGAAGGCCGCCGCGAACATGATGGCCATGTATTCGAGCATGGCACGCTTTTTCTTTGTGGTCAGCGGCTGCTCCGTTGTTGTTTCTGCCGCTTCCTGCGGCTGCTTCAGTTCAGGCATTCAGGCTTTTCCTCCGTTTTTCCGAGAGCGAGGAGGGCGTCATACAGGCGCTGCAGGTCCTCCTGCCCATAAAATTCCAGTTCAAAGCGTCCCTTGCGCTTTCCGTTGACGATGCGGACCTTGCGGTCGAGGCGCCGCGTGAGGGATTTTTCGCACTCGGCGACATAGTCGACCGTCAGGGGAGCGGGCTTCGGCTCCGGCTTTTCCTCCTCCTGCAGCATCCGCTTGCACATGGCCTCGGCCTGCCGCACGGACAGGCGCAGGGCGACGATCTTCTGCGCGGCCGCCTTCTGCAGGCGGGCCGCCGGGAGCGACAGGATGGCGCGGGCGTGCCCGGCCGAGATCGTGCCGTCCTCCACGAGAGAGCGGACCTCCTCCGGCAGGAGCAGCAGGCGCAGGGCGTTGGCCACGGCCGGGCGGGACTTGCCGACGCGCGCGGCGGCCTCCTCCTGCGTCAGGCCGTATTCCTTCATCAGGCGCTGATAGCCCTCGGCCTCCTCCATGGGGTTGAGGTCCTGCCGCTGCAGGTTCTCCACGAGGGCCAGCTCCATAACGGTGCGGTCGTCGGCCTCAAGCACGACGACCGGGACCTCGCTCAGGCCCGCCATCCGTGCCGCGCGCCAACGGCGCTCGCCCGCGATGATCTGATAAAATCCGCCGCCGCTTGCGCGGACGGCCAGCGGCTGCAGGATGCCGTGGGCGGCGATGGAATCCGCCAGTGCCTGCAGCTCCTCCTCGTCAAACGTGCGGCGGGGCTGATCCGGATTCGGCTCCACCTTCTGCAGGGGCAGCTTCGTCACCGCGCCGCTCTCGGGTTCTTCCTGAAAATCGCCGATCAGCGCGCCAAGCCCTCGGCCCAGCCCACGCTGCTTTGCACTCATAAGCTTCCGTCCTTTCTGCGAATCTCCTCGGCAACGGCGAGATAGGCAGCCGCACCGCGGGAGCTTCGGTCATAGGCAATGACCGGCAGGCCGTGGCTCGGGGCCTCGGCGAGGCGGACATTGCGGGGAATGGCGTTGGCATAGACCTTGCCGGGGAAGTGCCGCCGCACCTCCTGCGCCACCTGGTTGGAGAAGTTTGTTCTCCCGTCGTACATGGTCAGCAGCACGCCGAACACGGAAATTTTCGGGTTCAGCCGCCGCTTGATGGCCCGGAGCGTGCCCATCAGATCGGACAGGCCCTCGAGGGCATAATACTCGCACTGCACCGGAATGAGCACGCTGTCCGCCGCGCAGAGGGCGTTGAGCGTCAGCAGCTCCAGCGAGGGCGGGCAGTCGATGAAGATGTAGTCATAGGCTGCGCGCAGCGGCTCGAGCGCGTTTTTCAGCTGGTATTCGCGCTTGTCCACGCCGATGAGCTCGACGGTCGCACCGGCCAGCTCCGCGCCGGACGGGATGACGTCGCCATAATCCGTGTGGATGACGGCCTTCTCGGCGCTGACGCCGTCGAGAATGAGATCGTAGGATGCGTAGGGGGCCTTGCGCTTGTCCACGCCGAGGCCGGAGGTCGCGTTGGCCTGCGGATCGAAGTCACACAGCAGCACCCGCGCGCCGGTCGCGGCCAGCGCCGCCGTCAGGTTTACGGCAGTGGTCGTTTTTCCCACGCCGCCCTTCTGATTGACGATCGCGATGATCTGCGCCAAGCTGCCACCTCCTTTGGTTGTCAATACGGTGCTATTCTAGCACATGCAGGGGAAGATTGCAACCGTGCAGGAGCGTTCTGTAAAAAATTCCTGTTTCACGTGAAACATTTGGAAAGAGGAATGTGGTGAAAAGTGTGAAACGTAGTGGGGTGGAGAGTGGAGATGCAGGGTGGCAGGCTTGTCATTGCGAGGAGGCCGCAGGCCGACGCGGCGCCCTGAGCGCGAAGCGCGAGGAAGTGCCCTTGGGGTGCAATCTCGGGCAGGCAGCTGCGATTTCGCCGATTGCTTTCCCACAATGCTGCCGGGTACTGCAAGTGTACTATTTATAATAGTATGGTTTCATGCGGTGATCTGTGTTTCACGTGAAACACAGAGACTGTGAAGCGGTCTTTTGCCGCTGCTCATCAAAAAATCCGGCAGCGCTTGCAATTCCGGCCTCAGCGTGCTATGATACGCAGGTGTTAACAAGCTAAAGCAAAAAAGTTAGGAGCCTTGAACCATGCGAATCGTACTCAAGCTGGGGACGTCCACGCTCACGCACCCGACGGGGAATCTGAACATTCGCCGCGTGGAGGAGCTGTGCAAGGTCTGCAGCGATCTCAAAAATGCAGGGCATGAGCTGGTGCTGGTATCGTCCGGTGCCGTCGCCATGGGTGTCGGCAAGCTGTCGCTGGCCGAGCGGCCGAAGGATATTCCCGGCAAGCAGGCGGCTGCGGCCGTCGGCCAGTGCGAGCTGATGTACATTTATGATAAGCTCTACTCGCAGTACCACCACGTTGTGGCGCAGCTGCTCATCACGGCGGACGACATCGAGACGCCGGAGCGCGCGAAAAACTTCCACAACACGCTTGCGCGGCTGCTGCAGCTGCGCACGCTGCCCATCATCAACGAAAACGACACCGTCGCCACGCAGGAGCTGGGCATCGGTGACAACGACACGCTGGCCGCCATCGTAGCCCGGACGATCCGGGCAGACCTTCTCATCCTGTTTTCGGACATCGATGGCCTGTTCACAGCCGACCCGCACAGCGATCCCGCGGCGAAGCTCATCCCCGTCGTTGAGAGGCTCACGCCGGAGATCGAGCGGCTGGCCTGCGGCGCGGGCAGCAAATTCGGCACGGGCGGCATGCAGACGAAGCTCCACGCCGCGCACATCGCTACGGAGGCCGGTGTGCCCATGGTCATTGCCAATGGCGCACAGCCCGCTGCGCTCTACGATCTGATGGACGGCAAGCCCGTCGGCACAAAATTTCTGGCACAGGAGGCGGAGGCATAATGGAATTCACCCCGACGGAGGTCATTCTGCAGCGCGCGAAGGTCGCGGCGGCCTGTCCGGACCTGCGCGACACCGAGGCGAAAAACCGCGCCCTTGCCGCCATGGCGCAGGAGCTGCGCGCGAAGGCACCTGCCATTCTGGCGGAGAACGCCGCCGATCTCGAGGCTGCGCGCGGCACGGTCTCGAACGTCATGCTCGACCGCCTCGCGCTGAACGAGGCCCGGCTCGAGGGCATGGCGGCCGGCATCGAGGCCGTTGCGGCCCTGCCGGACCCGGTCGGCCGGACGCTGGACGAATTCGTCCGTCCGGACGGCCTTCGCATCTGCAAGCGCAGCGTGCCGATGGGCGTTATCGCCATCATCTATGAGAGCCGCCCGAACGTCACGTCGGACGCCGCCGCGCTCGCGCTGAAGTCCGGCAATGTCTGCGTGCTGCGCTCCGGGCGCGAGGCCTACCGCTCCGCCGCCGCCATCACGGCCGCGCTGCGCCGCGGGCTGGAGCGGACCGGTCTGACGCCGGATCTCGTGAACCTTGTGGAGGACACGTCACACGCAGGGGCCGCCGCTCTCATGACAGCCACGGGCTATGTTGACCTGCTCATCCCGCGCGGCGGGGCAGGCCTTATCCGCGCGTGCGTTGAGCACGCGACCGTGCCGTGCATCCAGACCGGCACGGGCATCTGCCATGTCTATGTCGACGAGAGCGCCGATCTTGATATGGCGCTCGATATCATCGAAAACGCGAAAACGAGCCGCCCGTCCGTCTGCAACGCGGCCGAGGTCCTGCTCGTCCACCGCGCCGCCGCGCCGAGGTTCCTGCCCATGCTGCAAAAGCGCCTGTGCGGCCCCGGTGCAAAGCACCCCGTCCGCCTGCGCTGCGACGGAGAAGCCGCAGCCATCCTGGGCATCGCGCCGGACCCGGAGTTCGACACGGAATTTTTGGACTATGTGCTGGCTGTCGGCGTCGTAGACGACGTGGAGGGGGCCATCCGCCATATTGCGCAGCATTCCACGCACCACAGCGAGGCCATTGTCACGCAAAGTGAGGAAAGCGCCGCCCGCTTCACGGCGGGAGTGGACAGCGCGGCCGTCTATGTCAACGCCTCGACGCGCTTCACGGACGGCGGCGAATTCGGCCTCGGCTGCGAGATGGGCATCTCGACGCAGAAGCTCCACGCGCGCGGGCCGATCGGCCTGAACGAGCTGACGACCTATCAGTATGTTATCACCGGAAACGGTCAGATCAGGAGGTAAGCGCATGAAAATCGGATTCATCGGAACCGGAAATATGGGCGGCGCGCTGGCGCGGGCCGCAGCGAAGGGCAGCCACACGCTGCTGCTTGCCAACCGCACCCCGGCCAAAGCCGCGGCGCTGGCAAAGGAGCTGGGCGGGACAGTCTGCCCGAACGCAGAGGCTGCGGAAACGGCCGAGCTGCTGTTTCTCGGCGTGAAGCCGCAGGGCCTGCCGGGTCTGGCAGAAGAGCTGGCTCCCGTGCTGCAGGCGCGGAAGGGGAATGCACCCGTCGTCGTCAGCATGGCGACGGCCGTGACGCTCCGGGAGCTGGACGCCATGCTCGGCGGGGGACTGCCGCTCATCCGCATCATGCCGAACACGCCCGCAGCCGTCGGCGCGGGCACGATCCTCTATGCCGCGCAGAACGTGACGGACGCACAGCTGAACGCCTTCCGCGCTGTTTTGGCGCAGGCCGGGCTGCTGCTGCCCCTGCCGGAGGCGCAGATCGACGCTGCAAGCGCCATCTCGGGCTGCGGACCTGCGTTCTGCTTCCAGTTTGCCGATGCGCTGGCCCTCGGCGGCGTGCGCGCGGGCCTGTCGTACCCGGACGCCTGCCGTCTGGCGGCGCAGACCATGCTCGGCGCGGCGGAGATGCTCCTGCAGGGCGGGGAAGCGCCGGACGTGCTGAAAATGCGCGTGTGCAGCCCGGCCGGAACGACCATCGAGGGCGTTCTGGCACTCGAGCAGGGCGGATTTTCCTACACCGTGCAGAATGCCGTCACGGCCGCCTACCGCAGAACGGTCGAAATGACAAAGAAGGGGTGATCCGATGCAGCTCCTCCTGACCATCGTCGTCTGCCTGTTCGCAGGTGCGGGGGCCGGCCTCGGCACGGGCTTTGCCGGAATGAGTGCCGCTGCCGTCATCACCCCCATGCTCGTCACATTTCTGCATATCGAGCCGTACACGGCCGTCGGCATCGCGCTGGCATCCGATGTGCTGGCAAGCGCCGTCTCGGCCTATACCTACGGCCACAACAGGAATCTGGACATCCGCAACGGCCTCATCATGATGATCACGGTGCTGGCATTCACCGTTGTCGGAAGCCTTGTCTCGAGTCTTGTGCCATCCGTTGCAATGGGAAATTTCTCCGTGATCATGACGCTGCTGCTCGGCATCAAGTTCATCGTCCGCCCCGTGATGACCACAAAGGAGGACATGCAGCAGATCCCAAAGCGCACGCGTATCATCAAGTCCATTGTCTGCGGCGCGATCGTCGGCTTTATCTGCGGCTTTATCGGTGCGGGCGGCGGCATGATGATGCTCCTGCTGCTCACGGGCGTCATGGGCTATGAGCTCAAGACCGCCGTCGGCACGAGCGTGTTCATCATGACGTTCACGGCCCTGACCGGCTCCGTTTCGCACTTCGCCATCGGCGGCGCGCCGCAGTGGCTGCCGTTTTTCCTGTGCATCATCTTTACGTTCGGCTTTGCCCAGCTGGCTGCGCGCATCGCCAACCGTGCCAGCGCCAAAACACTCAACCGCGCCACGGGCGTTATTCTCGTCATTCTCGGCGTCGTGATCCTGGGCTTTTCACTGCTGGAATAATGGTTTATAAAAATAACACCGCGATCCGATCGCGGTGTTATTTCCTTATTACGAGGAACGATATTGCAATCTCAGAACGGTTTTCCTCGGGGCAGAGGGCGGGCAGGTGACCGGAGCGGATGCGAATGGCGGCATTGACAACCCTGCATGTCCGGGCGGCGAAATCGCACCGCAAACTCTTTTCTTCCCGATTCTTCCCTTTTCCCGGGAAATATGGTATGATAAATTATGATAAATTGGAATCAGGGCAGCACCGCACAATGCCGTGAGAGCCTTCGGTGAAGGCGAGGGTGCGCTGCCGCCTTAGAATCTGGATCAGGAGCGAAAAAACTATGGACATCCATCTTCTGGAACGTTTGAAGGACATCGTCCGCTCGGCGGGCACGACGGTCCGCTCGGCGCAGGATGCCGCCATGGGCATCCGCGAAAAATCCTCGCATGTCGACCTCGTCACGCTGTATGACCCCATGGTGCAGGAATTCCTGCGCAGCCGCCTGATGACGCTGCTGCCGGAGGCGGGCTTCCTCGGGGAGGAGGACGCGACGCATGACATTGCAGGCAGGCGCCAGCTGTTCATCGTCGATCCCATCGACGGCACGATGAACTTTATCCGCGGCCTGCACCACAGCTCCATCTCCGTCGCACTGGCGGTCGACGGCGTCGTGACGCACGCCGTGGTCTACAACCCCTATTACGACGAGATGTTCTCCGCCCAGCGCGGCAAGGGCGCGTGGCTCAACGGCCAGCGCCTGCACGTCACGCAGCACGCCGTCCACGACAGCCTCGTGCTCTTCGGCAGCGCGATCTACTACCGCGACACCATCCCCGAGACGCTCCGCTTCGTCGAGGCCCTTCTGCCGAACTGCCTCGATTTCCGCCGCGGCGGCTCGGCCGCGCTGGACTGCTGCTATGTGGCCGCGGGCCGGGCGGACCTGTTTTTTGAGTGCAGACTGTGTCCGTGGGACTATGCCGCGGGCGGTCTGATCGTCACGGAGGCGGGCGGCATCGCCACTCAGCTAGACGGCAGCCCGCTGGCCCTGACGCAGCGCGGCTCCGTCGCCATGGGCAACGCCGTGAATCATCCGGAGCTGCTGGCCATTGCCCGCCGCATCCGGGAAGGAGGCGACGCATGAAAAAGCGCTGCTTTGCTCTGCTGCTGGCCCTTGCCCTGCTGCTGACGGGCTGCAGCCCCCTGTTTGACCTCTATTCCGCCGCGCGCGGCGAATATACCCGCCCGGATTATTCGGACGGCGCGATCTCGTACCGCGAGTTCCAGCGGCCGTATCAGCCCCGCGTGAAATACACGGCCGAGCCGGACATCGAATACGTCCGTCCGGACGTCGACAGCCTCTGCAGCACGCTCAAGTCCATCGGCGCATCCGCGACCGGCGGCAAGGCCGCTGCGGCCGACATCATCAACCAGTTCGACGCGGCCTATGACGACTATGTGCTCTTCAACACCATGGGCGAGCTTGCCTACCTGCGCTACACCCGCGACCTGAGCGACAGCTACTACGAGGCGGAGTACACCTGGTGCACGGACCAGACGACGCGCGTGGAAAAGGCCATGGAGGACTGCTACACGACCATGGCCAAAAGCAGCCTGCGCAGCGCGCTCGAGGAGCAGTATTTCGGCGAGGACTTCTTTGCGTCCTACGACTCGGACGGCGTGTATTCCGACGCCCGGACCGTCGCCCTCCTGCAGCAGGAATCCGAGCTGCAGGCGCAGTATGTCGCCCTGCAGAATGACCCGTCGATCGAGTGGAACGGCAGCACGCGCTCCGTCTCGGAGCTGCTGGAAAACGCCGTGACGGCCGACCTCTATTACGAGGTCCTCGGCGCGTATTACGACGCCTACGGCGCGCAGGCGGGCGAAATTTACATCAAGCTCATCCAGACGCGCCGCGAGCTTGCCGGGCGGCTGGGCTACGGCAGCTACGCCGACTATGCCTATGATGCGCTCTATTACCGCGACTACACCCCGGCGCAGGCCGAGCGCTATGTCGAGCGCGTGCGCACGGAGCTGGCCCCCGTCTACACGGAGGCGGCCGAGCCGATGCAGCTTTCCGCCCTTTCCGCCGATGAGACGATGCAGCACCTGCATGAGGCGGCCGACACGCTCGGCGGCGAGGTGCAGACGGCCATGGGCTTCCTTGATGCCTATTCGCTTTATGACATCACGAGCTCCGCGAATAAAATGCCCGGCTCGTACACAACGTACCTTGAGTCCTACGAGATGCCCTACATCTATATCTCGCCCGAGGGGACGCTGGCGGACCTGCTGACGGCCGCGCATGAGTTCGGCCACTTTGTCGACGGCTATGTGAACTGCAACCAGACGTTCTCCATCGACTGCTCCGAGGTCTTCTCGCAGGCGCTGGAGTACCTGACGCTCGGCAGCACGTCGCTGGGCTTTGCCCGCGCGGCGGAGCTGCGGCAGTACAAGCTCTATGACTCGCTCGAGACCTTCCTCACGCAGGCATGCTACTATGCCTTTGAGTGCAAAGCCTATGCCCTGCCGGACAGCGAGCTGACGGTCGAGAAGCTCAATGAGCTGTTTGCGGAATGCTGCGTGGACTTTGGACTGTTTGACGAGGCGTCGGCGGAGCAGGCCGCGCGCAGCTGGATCGACGTGCAGCACTTTTTCTCCGCGCCGTACTATGTCATCAGCTACTGCGTCTCGAACGACGCTGCCCTTCAAATTTACCAGCTGGAGCAGGAAACGCCCGGCGCGGGTTTGAAGGCCTTCAGCGACCTGCTGTATGCCGCGCCGGAGTCAACGTTCCTCGCCATGCTGCAGGACGGGAGCCTGACCTCGCCGTTTGACGAGAGCCGGATGCAGGACCTGGCGGCATATTTTAAGGAAGCGCTGTAATTTATAAATTTTTGCGCGGACATCGATAGCGCGCTGTAGGGGCGGGGACAGCCGGGCCCGGCTGCGCACTGCCGAGCGAAACAGGCCTCCGTTAAAATGGTAACCGCTCCCGAATTGTCATTGCGAGGAGCGAAGCGACGTGGGAATCTCAAGCAGGCACTTACGATTTCGCCGAAGGCTTCCCTGTGTTCTGAGTGCGT
>NZ_JBBMFF010000085.1:0-10743 GCF_040096185.1 Faecousia intestinalis
CTGCCGCTGCGGCGGGTGATCAAACGCGAAAGGACACCCTGACGGTTTCCTTTCACACTTTTCTTCCCTCCGAAACTTATGGCTTGGCAGTTTTTTGACAGTCTGAAAGAATACCAATTGAACATCATTGCGGATACCCCCTTGTGAACGCGTGACAGTACAGGAGCAGCACCGCGTGATAACAGCTTCGTCGTTCGCAGGGTAGTGCTTTGCGAATGACTCTCCTGTATCAGGTGGTGCTGCCCCGAGAATTTCCCCTGACTGCCGGAGATCAGCCGGACAGTCGCTCAATGAGAAGGGCAATAAATCCCCCAATGCCGATCAGCATCATGATCGCGCCCCCAATGCGTGTGCCGATCAGAAAAGACCGGGTCGGCTCGCCGTTTGCTTCATTCCGCCGAGAATTCATGATCTCAAAAATATCCTCTGGGAAGAACAGCATGAAAAAACCGATCAGCGGGAAAAAGAATACTCCGATAAATTCCATACAGATTTGCCGGACTGATTACACGATTTGACCGGGGCCAGACATCGGAGTAGGAACATAGACCGTTTTTGTATATGTGCCATCACAGCAGCGAATGTCAAAAGAATAAATATAGCCATAGCAACCGCCTTCGTTGAGATACGATGCGATGGCAGGAAGAATGGCGTTATAGTTTTCTGCGACTACCGTGGCAGTTTTACTATCAGAGTATGTTTTCGGCGTAGAATTGACAACAGCTGCGCCGTGAATATTTGCAGCGATTGAGAATTTATTTGCGTAAAAACTAAGCTCATAGTAGTCGTCACTTTTAGATGACTCTTTGACGTATGAAAATGCAACAGTTGAAACACAACGATAGGTAATATAGCAACTGTTAAAAGAGTTGTTTGTAGATTCGGGCGGACTTATCAATTCATAGGGGAGCCATTGCATTACGATTCCAGTAGTCCCAAGCGCCTTCTGCGCGTAAATTAAGGCTAATGTTTTTAATACTTTACCAAGAATCGGTTTATCTGAAAAGAACTTGTAATTGTCTTCTCCGGTTACGAGTGTGCCGCCAGGATTGTTACCAACAGCAACTAATCGCTGCACATCATATTTTTTTCCACCGTAGGAGTTGGAAATATAGTTATATACGTACCATTTTGTCGTATTTGTGTCGGCTGGTTTGGAGGCCTGCGGAGCTACGGGAGAATGAACAGATTCACGGTTCAATATCTCGGCTAGCTCATCGCCTTCGACTTGCCGAACACCTAACTCGGCAAGCTGCTCGTCGATATCGGCGAGGTCTTCTTGAACGGCGGCCTGACTGGAAACGGAAGATTCGTCAGCGATTGCTTCGTTGAGAAGAGACAAAGCAAGGTTTTCTGTCATTTCGTCGAAAAGTGCCGATATCTGCTCCTCACGATTTGCAACATCGGCATTTTCGAGAGCACTTACCTGGCCAACTGAGGCCAGCACAATGGACATGCACAATACAACACTGCAAACAATAGAAATTACTTTACGCATGGTTTAACCTCCTTCACACTTCATAAATTCTGAGACGGACGGTCGGACTGCGTTTTCTGTATTTTCATTTGCCCCCTTTCCTTTAGGATGTTTCGAGCATATCACAATAGTAGATTAATTGCAAGATAAAACGAAAAAATCGTGAATATTCTCCCGTTTCCACAAATCCCGCAGCGCGAAAACGTTTCCAAAGCGGCCCCGCTTGTGGATTTTTCCCGCGCGGGATGCATCCTGCGTGAAAACAGCTTGCATTTTTGTCCGGAAAATGCTATTCTTTATGAGTACAAGGCTGTAAATTTTGACGCAGACAGGAGGAACGCAGAATGAAAAAGCTAACCGGTTCCATCGTCGCGCTGGTCACTCCGTTCCATGAGGACGGCAGCGTTGATTTTGCCCGCCTTCGGGAGCTGTGTGACTGGCACATCGCCAACGGTACGGACGCGATCCTTGCGCTCGGCACCACGGGCGAGACGGCGTCCACCTCGCTGGAGGAGGATATCAAAACACTGGAATGCGTGATCGACCACGTCAACGGCCGCGTCCCCGTCATCGCGGGCGCAGGCTCGAACTCCAGTGAGATGCAGAAGCACAAGAGCGTCATCTATTCCCAGATGGGCGCGTCGGCGCTGCTGTGCATCAGCCCCTATTATGTCAAGACGAATGAAGAGGGCATGTACCGCCACTTCATGATGTCGGCGGATGCGGCTACCGCGCCGATCATCCTCTATAACGTCCCCGGCCGCACCGGCTGCAAAATTTCGCCGGACGTTGTGCGGCGGCTCTCCGTCCACCCGAACGTCATGGCCATCAAGGAGGCCAGCGGCGATATCGGCTATGCCATGAAGGTCGCGCGTTACCTGAGCGACGACTTCACGATGTACAGCGGCAACGACGACATCACCATCCCGCTGATGTCCCTCGGCGCGTCCGGCGTCATCTCCGTGTGGGCGAATGTCATGCCGCGCACCGTGCACGACATGGTCACGGACTATCTGGCCGGCCGCCATGAAAAGGCTCTGCAGACGCAGCTGCGCTATCTTGACCTCATCAACGCCCTGTTCATGGAGGTCAACCCCATCCCCGTGAAGACGGCCATGAACCTGATGGGCCTGCAGGCCGGGCATTTCCGTATGCCGATGTATCCCATGGCCCCGGAGAATCTGGGCCGTCTGAAGCGCATTATGCGCGAGGCCGGGCTCCCTGTGCAGGAGGCTGCGGAATGAAGGTCTTTCTGAGCGGATACGGCAAAATGGGCCGCATGCTCGAGGAGCTGGCGCTGGAGCGCGGCTGGGAGGTCGTCGGCCATGCCGACATTACCTGCCCCGAGGCCTATGAAACGGCCCCCGGCGCGGACGTCTGCCTCGATTTTTCCGGCGTCGGCGCGCTGCAGCCCCTGCTCGGCTACCTGCACCGCACGAAGACCGCCCTTGTCAGCGGCACGACCGGCCTGACGGAGCCGGACCTCGATGCCCTGCAGGAGCTGGGCCGCGAGCTGCCTGTCATCTGGACGGCGAACTACAGCACGGGCATCGCCGTGTTCCGCCGGATGCTGCATGACTATGCGGGCGTTCTTGCTGGCTGGGACAAGGAGATCGTGGAAATCCACCACAACCAGAAGGCCGACGCGCCGAGCGGCACGGCAAAGCTCCTGCTGCAGGAGCTGGACCCAGAGGGCGCGGCGACGGTCCTTCACGGCCGCGAGGGCCTCTGCGGCAAGCGCAAGCCGGAGGAGATCGGCGTGTTCTCGCTGCGCGGCGGAACGGTCGCGGGCGAGCATACCGTCTATTTCTTCGGCGAGGATGAGACGCTGCAGATCACGCACAGAGCTGCGAGCCGCAGAATTTTTGCGGCGGGCGCTTTGCGCGCTGCGCAGGCCATCTGCGGGCGGGGCCCGGGCTTCTATACGCTCGACGAGCTGCTGTTTGAAATCTGACCGATATCAATATAAGGAAGAACGACTATGGAAAAACTGAAACCCCGCACTCTCTCCGGCTTTATGGAGCTGCTGCCTGCGCCGCAGCAGAAGTTCGAGCGTATGCTGGAGATCCTGCGGAAGAATTTCGCCCTTTACGGCTTTGCGCCCATCGACACGCCCATCATCGAGTCGGCCGAAATCCTGCTGGCCAAGGGCGGCGGTGAGACGGAAAAGCAGATTTACCGCTTCCAGAAGGGCGACTCCGATCTGGCCCTGCGCTTCGATCACACCGTTCCGCTGGCAAAATACGTCGCCCTGCATGAGAATGAGCTCTGCTTCCCGTTCCGGCGCTATGCCATTGGCAAGGTCTACCGCGGCGAGCGCGCCCAGCGCGGCCGCTTCCGCGAATTCTATCAGGCCGATATCGACATCATCGGCGACGGCAAGCTCTCCGTCGTCAACGAGGCGGAAATTCCGTCCATTATTTATAAGGTATTTTCGGAGTTCGGCCTGAAGCGCTTCTGCATCAGCGTGAACAACCGCAAAATTCTCAACGGCTTCTATGCCATGCTCGGCCTGACGGAAAAGTCCGGCGATATCATGCGCACGGTGGACAAGCTTGACAAGATCGGCCCGGACAAGGTCCGCGTCATCCTCGTCGAGGACATCGGCCTTTCGGAGCAGGATGCCGACGAAATTCTCCGCTTCATCGCCATCCGCGGCACGAATGCCGAGGTGCTCGGGCGCCTCGAAGCCTACCGCGGCCGCGACGAGGCCTTTGACACCGGCCTCGACGAGCTGACGACCGTGACGAAGTATCTGGCGGCCTTCGGCGTGCCGGAGGAGAACTTCGCCGTCGACCTGACCATCGCACGCGGACTGGACTACTACACCGGCACCGTCTATGAGACGCGCATGCTCGACCATCCTGAGATCGGCGCGATCTGCGCAGGCGGCCGCTATGACAATCTGGCGGAGTATTACTCCGACCGCAGCCTGCCCGGCGTCGGCGTGGCCATCGGCCTGACGCGCCTGTTCTATGTGCTCGACGAGCAGGGAATGCTGAATCCTGACCTGCTCACGGCTCCGGCCGATGTGCTGCTGCTGCCCATGACGGACGACTTTACCGCCGCCGTCGAGCTGGCGACGCGCTTCCGCAATGCGGGCCTGCGCACGCAGATCTATTCCGAGCAGAAGAAGTTCAAGGCGAAAATGACGTATGCCGACAAGCTGGGCATCCCGTATGTCGTCTTCCTCGGCGAGGACGAGATCGCGCAGGGCGTCTGCTCCGTCAAGGACCTGCGCACCGGTCAGCAGGTCAGCCTGAAGCCTGACGAGGCGGTCGAGCTGATCCGCAAGGGAATTTCCGAGCTGAACAAGGGCTCCGTGATTTTAGAGAAATAATTTTTGGGGGAATTGATCCATGACGCAATCGAGAACGCACAACTGCGGCGAGCTTCGTCTCGCCGACGCCGGCAAGACCGTCACACTGGCGGGCTGGCTGGAAAATATGCGCGAGGTCGGCAGCAATCTGGCCTTTGTCGTCCTGCGCGACTTCTATGGCACGACGCAGGTCGTCATTGAGTCGGAGGAGATGATGCAGGCCTTCAAGCCCATCAACCGCGAATCCACGATCTCCGTGACCGGCGTGGTACGCGAGCGCACCAGCAAGAATCCGAAGCAGCCCACGGGTGAGATCGAGGTCGTGCCGGAGAGCGTCTCCGTGCTTGGCCGCTGCCGCTACAATGCGCTGCCCTTCGAGATCAACCGCTCGAAGGAGGCTGACGAAAATCAGCGCCTGAAGTACCGCTATCTGGACCTGCGCAACCCGGAGGTCAAGAAGAACATCATCCTGCGCTCGAATGTCGTGGCGGACCTGCGCCGCAGCATGACGGAGCGCGGCTTCCTCGAGATCACCACGCCGATCCTGACGAGCTCCTCGCCCGAAGGCGCGCGCGACTATCTTGTCCCGGCCCGCAACCATCCCGGCAAGTTCTATGCCCTGCCGCAGGCTCCGCAGCAGTTCAAGCAGCTGCTCATGACCTCCGGCTTCGACCGCTATTTCCAGATCGCGCCGTGCTTCCGCGATGAGGACGCCCGTGCCGACCGCAGCCCCGGCGAGTTCTATCAGCTGGATATGGAGATGGCCTTCGCTACGCAGGACGACGTCTTTGCCGTCCTTGAGGATGTGCTGCCCCCGGTGTTCACGAAGTACGGCAAGTACAAGGCGGCCTCCGCGGCGCCGTTCCGCCGCATTTCGTTCCGCGAGTCCATGGACCGCTATGGCTCCGACAAGCCCGATCTGCGCATCGACCTTGAGCTGACCGACGCCGCCTGCCTGCAGGACTGCGGCTTTGAGCCGTTTGCCGGGCAGACCGTCAAGGCCGTCGTCGTACCGGACTTCCACAAGACCCGCAAATTCATCGACAAGCTCTGCGCCGAGGCCGAGATGCTCTCCGGCGGCAAGGCCTACTGGTTCCGTCTGGACGAAAACGGCGAGCTGGTCGGCGGCATCTCCAAGTTTGTCGCCGAAAAGAAGGACGAGGTCATCGAAAAGCTCGGCCTGACGAAGAACAGCTTCGTCGCGCTGGCCGCCGGCAAGTACGGCGCGGCCGTCAAGACCGCAGGCGTACTGCGCAAGCTGCTCGGCGCGCAGGTCGAGGGCCATATGGATGCCGAGCGCTATGAGTTCTGCTGGATCGTCGACTTCCCGATGTATGAGATCGGCGAGGAGTCCGGCGAGCTGGAGTTCTGTCATAATCCGTTCTCCATGCCGCAGGGCGGTCTGGAGGCGCTTGAGCGCGCGCATCGCGGCGAGATCGACCCGCTGACGATCAACGCCTATCAGTACGATCTGGTCTGCAACGGCGTGGAGCTGTCCTCCGGCGCCGTCCGGAACCACGACCCCGAGATCATGATCCGTGCCTTTGAGCTCGTGGGCCTCGGCGAAGCCGATGTCAAGGCCAAGTTCCCGGCCATGTACAATGCGTTCTGCTACGGTGCGCCCCCCCATGCCGGTATCGCTCCGGGCGTGGACCGCATGGTCATGCTGCTGGCCGGTGAGGACTCCATCCGCGAGGTCATCCCGTTCCCGATGAACAAGAATGCGCAGGACCTGATGATGGACGCCCCGTCCGCCGTCGATCCGAAGCAGCTTGCCGATGTGCACATCGCCATCGTCGAAGACAAATAAGCAAAACAATGACCCTGCTGCGAGCTTGCAGCAGGGTCATTGCTTTACGGCTGTTTCTCTGGTGGGTTTTCCTGCACATAGGCATCGAACAGGGCTGCGGCGCTTTCACATAGCCCGGCGCAGGGACGTTTGGCGTAATACTGCGCCGTCCGGGCCTCCGGCGCGCCGCCGGGCGTCGTCTCTACCCCGGCCAGAAGGTCCCGGCAGAGATAGGAGCCATGGGCGGACTGAAAGCGGTGGGCCAGCTCCTGCACGCGGGCGTAATGCGCCTGCTTGCGCTCGTGCGTCGGGATGTCCGTATCTGCATACAGCAGCCCGGCCAGCAGGACTATGGCGCTGACCGCGCCGCAGACCTCGCGGAGCCGCCCGATGCCGCCGCCGAGGGAGGCTCCGAGTTTCATGGCCGTCTCGCGCGGCAGCAGCTCCGGATAGGCGCACAGGACGGCCTGCGCGCAGTTGCAGCCCGTTTCAAAATTCGCGCGGGCGAGCGCGGCATGGCCCGTCATCGCGGAGCCTCCGGGAGCCTGATGCCGTTGAAGCGGATGAGATAGCGGATGGGGTAGTAGTGGTCGAGATAATTTTCGGCGTACCACTCGAACGTCGCCTGCGGCAGATGTACAAGCTCCGGCGCTTCGCAGCGGAACAGCTCAAACGTCTTGCGGTCGCCGCTGAGCAGGGCGGCCATCAGCTCCTTCTGGTCCTCGCTTGCCAGACGGTCGAGGCAGGCGTCCATCACGGCCGAGCAGATCAGCTCCTCCCGCGTGGCGCGGCTCTCCAGCCCGGCCAGCCATTCCAGCAGGGCCTCCGGCGGGAAGGCCTTGCGCGTGGTGACGAGCGCGAGCTTCTGGAATTCCTTGTCCGCGTTGCGCTGCAGCACGTCGATGAGATAGCGCAGCAGGTCCTCGTCCAGACTGCAGCAGTCCAGCAGCACGGAGTAAACGCTGCGGGGATCGTCCGGCTCCTCGATGACGGGGGGGTCGGGTTCCTTCGGCCCCTCGAGGTCCTCAAGAGCCTCGGGCGGTGTCTGCGTCGGCGCGGGGTCGCGGGCCAGCGCGGCAAGCAGATTCTCCGGCTTCAGGGCCTCCAGCTCGTCCTCGTCCAGCTCGGTTCCGTCCTGCGCGGCACAGCGGCGGAGGAACTCTGGCAGCCCCATGCCCTGGATCTGCTGCTGCAGCTCAATGGCGCGGGGCAGCGGCTCCTGCTGCGACAGAGAGATGCCCTCCGGCGGCTTGCGCGTCCCCTCGGAGAGCTCCTGCAGGAGCGTCATATAGTATTCCGGCACTTTCATGGCGCGGCCTCCCTTTGAGAGATCAAGAACGATCCCGAATTTCTTTGACTTTAGTATACTATATCGCGCGCAGGAATGCAACCGCGCCGGAGGATGCTTTTTTGCCCGACGAGTTCTTGACAGAGTTTTTTTTACAGGATATAATAAACAGTAATACCGCAAAATTCTGCAGAATGGGAGAAACCTATGAAAATCAAGATCACGTCCGACAGTACCTGCGATCTCTCGCCGGAGCTTCTGCGCGAGAATGACATCGAGCTTTTCCCCCTGTTTATCAACAAGGGCGACGAGAGCTTCCGCGACGGCGTCGATATCCAGCCCGCCGATATTTTTGCTCATGTTGCAGCGGGCGGCGCGCTGTGCAGCACGGCAGCCGTGCCGGTCGGCGTGTTCCACGACCGCTTTGCCGAGCTGGCAAAGGAATATGACGCCGTGTTCCATGTGAACATCGGCTCCGGCTTCTCCGCATCGCATCAGAACGCTGTTCTCGCTGCAGAGGACCTGCCGAATGTCTACGTTATCGATTCCCGCAACCTCTCCACCGGTCAGGGCCATGTTGTGCTCGAGGCCTGCCGCCTTGCAAAGACCGCCACGGACCCTGAGGAGATGTACCGGCAGCTCAATGCGTTTGCCCCAACGGTCGACGCCAGCTTCCTGCTCGACCGGCTGGATTACATGGTCAAGGGCGGCCGCTGCTCGTCGGTCGTGGCTCTCGGTGCGAACCTGCTGCGCTTGAAGCCGTGCATCGAGGTCGTGGACAACAAGATGATCGTCGGCAAAAAGTACCGCGGCAGCTATGTCAAGTGCATGGAGCACTATGTCCGCGACCGCCTGGAGAACCACGACGACCTGCTGTACGATACGATCTTCATCACGCACACGCCCGTCCCGCAGGAGATCCTCGACACCGTGCACCGCACCGTGCGCGAGTGCGGTGATTTCGAGCATATTTATGAGACAAACGCGGGCTGCACGATCTCGTGCCACTGCGGCGAGGGCACGCTCGGCGTGCTGTACCTGCACAAGCTCAAGAACTGATATTCGTACCATATTTTATGAATTTTGGCAAAAGCCTGTCGAAGAAGCCCAAGGGACTTCTTGACAGGCTTTTGCATACCTGTCCGCCCTGCCGCATAGCCTGTATCACGAGACTGTGGGGGAGGCTGTGATAATGAGCAATCTTTACGCCGACATTGCCAGAAGAACGGGCGGAGACATCTACATCGGCGTGGTGGGACCGGTGCGCACGGGAAAATCCACGCTGATCAAGCGCATCATGGAGGAACTGGTGATCCCCAATATCGAGGATCTCTATCAGCGCGAGCGGGCGCGCGACGAGCTGCCGCAGAGCGGCTCCGGCCGGACGATCATGACGGCGGAGCCGAAATTCGTGCCGGAGGAAGCCGTGGAGATCACGCCGGACGGAACGGCGCGCCTGTCCGTGCGGCTCATCGATTCCGTGGGCTATCTTGTGGACGGGGCCATCGGCGCGACGGAAAACGGCCAGCCGCGCATGGTCACGACGCCGTGGGCCGACACGGAGCTCCCTATGGAGGAGGCGGCCGAGCTCGGCACGCGCAAGGTCATGGAGGAGCACAGCACGGTGGGCCTCGTCGTCACGACGGACGGGTCCATCACGGACATCCCGCGTGCAGACTACCGGGAGGCCGAGGCGCGGGCCATCCGGGATATGCAGGCAACGGGGAAGCCGTTCCTTGTGATTGTGAATTCTGCCGCGCCGAACGGCGGGCAGGCACAGGCACTGCGCCGCGAGCTGGAGGAGACCTATGGCGTGCACGCTGTGACGGCGGACTGCCAGTCCCTGCACGAGGCAGAGCTGGGCGAGCTGCTGCGCGCGCTGCTCTATACGTTCCCGATGCGGGAGGTACGCGTGTTCCTCCCGGCGTGGGTACGGGCGCTCGAGCTGGAGCACCCGCTCAAGGCAGCACTCTATTCCGCCCTGCGGGAGAACGCGGCGGGCATCGCCTGCCTCGCGGATGCCGAGCCGGCGCTGCGCCGCGCCTGTGAGCTGGAGCAGGTCTGCGGCTGCCGCATTGCAGACGTCGACCTCGGCAGCGGGACCGTCACCTGTGAGCTGGAGTTCCGCGAGGGGCTGTTTTACCAGATCCTCAGCGAGCGCACCGGCTTCTCCGTGGGGAACGACGGCCAACTCCTGCGCCTGCTGACGGAGCTTGCGGCCATGAAGCGGGAGTATGACAAAATTTCTGCTGCGCTGGACGAGGTGCGCGCCACGGGCTACGGCATCGTCATGCCTGCGGCGGAGGAGATGCATCTCGAAGCGCCGGAGATCGTCCGCAAGGGCGGGGCCTACGGCGTGAAGCTGCGCGCGAGCGCGCCGTCCATCCATATGCTGCGCGCTGACATCCAGACGGAGATCAGCCCCATGGTCGGCAACGAGCAGCAGTCCGAGGACCTTGTGCAGTATCTGCTCGGCGGATATGAGTCCGATCCGGAGAAGCTCTGGGAAAGCAATATTTTCGGCCGCTCCGTCTTTGAGCTGGTGAACGAGGGCCTGAACACGAAGCTCAAGCGTATGCCGGAGGACGCGCGCTATAAGCTGAAGGACGCCCTGACGAAGATCATCAACGAGGGTGCGAACGGCCTCATCTGCCTGATGTTCTGAGGGCAGGCTGCCAAATACGAACAGGCTGCCGCTCAAACGTCAAGTGGCAGCTGCTAATTTCCGTATACCGGGAAGCGGACAGCCGGGCCCGGCGCAGTTTGACGGTAAAACGGTAATAGCCCCCGAATTGTCATTGCGAGGCCCCAACGGGGCCGTGGCGCCCTGAGCGCGAAGCGCGAGGAAGTGCCCTTGGGGTGCAATCTCG
>NZ_JBBMFF010000086.1:0-4210 GCF_040096185.1 Faecousia intestinalis
AGGGGCACGCCGCATCCGTAAGGCGGCAAAGCCGCCAACGGCTGCGCAGTGAGCGCCGCTACAGACGCAATTGGTTTGTGCGTTTTTATCGATACCCAATACGAATCGTCGGTGCACCGCCGGGAGGGACATGTCCCTCCCCTACAACGCATGGCCGAAGGCCCGTGAATTATTCATTCTTCATTTTTCAGTCTTCAGTATTCATTTATTTCTGCGTGCCCCTCCCCTACAACGCACGTCTGGCAGCCTCGTTAAATTTTACACTACGAAATATCCGCCATTTCCAGATACTGGCTGCCGTTTTCGGCGATATATTCCTTTCTTCCGGCGAGATTATCGCCGAGGAGGAGGTCAAAATAGAACGCCGTTTTCTCCGCGTCCTCCGGCATGACCTTGATGAGGCGGCGCGTTTCGGGGTTCATCGTCGTGAGCCACATCATCTCCGGCTCGTTCTCGCCGAGGCCCTTCGAGCGCGCGACGGAAATCTTCTTTCCCTCGAGTTTTTTCAGAATATCAGCCTTCTCCGTCTCGTTGTAGGCAAACCACGTTTTGTCCTTGCAGGTGATCTCGAACAGCGGTGTCTCCGCGATATAGACATAGCCCTCGCGGATGAGCGTGGGTACAAGGCGGTAGAGCATCGTGAGCACGAGCGTGCGGATCTGGAAGCCGTCGTAATCGGCATCGGTGCAGATGACGATCTTGTTCCAGCGCAGGCTGCCGAGGTCAAAGGCCGTCAGGTCCTTGACGTGCTTGTCGCGCACCTCGACGCCGCAGCCCATAACGCGCAGCAGGTCCGTGATGATCTCGCTCTTGAAAATGCGGGCATAGTCCGCCTTCAGACAGTTGAGGATCTTGCCGCGGATGGGCATGATGCCCTGAAATTCCGCGTCGCGCGAGAGCTTGACCGAGCCCATGGCGGAATCGCCCTCGACGATATACAGCTCGCGGCGGCTGGCATCGCGGCTGCGGCAGTCGACGAATTTCTGCACGCGGTTGGCGATGTCGAGATTGCCGGAGAGCTTCTTTTTGACCGTGATGCGGGCACGCTCGGCCGTCTCGCGGCTGCGCTTGTTGATGAGCACCTGCTCGGCGATACGGTCGGCCTCCTGCTTGTTCTCGAGGAAATAGACCTGCAGGCGGCTGCGGAAGAACTCCGTCATGGCCTCCTGAATGAAGCGGTTGTTGATGGACTTTTTCGTCTGGTTCTCATAGGACGTCTGCGTGGAGAAGCAGTTCGTCACAAGCACGAGGCAGTCCGCCACGTCCTGGAATGTGATCTTCGATTCGTTCTTCGCATATTTGCCGTTCTGCTTGAGATAGGCGTCGATGGCGGAGACGAACCCGCTGCGCGCGGCCTTGTCCGGCGCGCCGCCGTGCTCGAGCCACGAGGAGTTATGATAGTATTCCAGACGGCTCAGATTGCGCGAGAAGCACAGCGCCGCCGTGATCTTTACCTTATATTCCGGCTTGTCCGCCCGGTCGCGGCCGCGGCGCTCCGTCTCCCAGTACTGCGGCATGGTGAAGGCGTTGCCGTCCGTCAGCTCCGTGATGTAGTCGAGGATGCCGTGCTCATAGCAGAACTCCGTTGTCTCGAACTTGCTGCCGGCCTGATTGCGGAAGCGGAACGTCACGCCCGCATTGACGACGGCCTGCCGCTTGAGCGTGTCAAGATAATACTCCACGGGGATGTCGATATCCGTGAAGACCTCGAGGTCCGGCTTCCAGTGGAACAGTGAGCCGGTCTTTTTGCGGTCGGCGGGCTTTTTCTCCATCTGACCGTCGATTTCGCCCTTTTTGAAGTGCAGGTGATATTCGAAGCCGTCTCGGAAGACCCGCGCATTGAAATACTCCGAGGCATACTGCGTGGCGCAGGTGCCGAGGCCGTTCAGGCCAAGGCTGTATTCATAGTTTTCGCTGGCATTGTTGTTGTATTTGCCGCCCGCGTACATCTCGCAGAAGACCAACTCCCAGTTGTAGCGCTGCTCCTTCTCGTTCCAGTCCACGGGGCAGCCGCGGCCGAAGTCCTCGACCTCGATGCTGCGGTCGGCGTAGCGCGTGACGATGATGAGCTTGCCATAGCCCTCGCGCGCCTCGTCAATGGCGTTCGACAGGATCTCAAACACGGCGTGTTCGCAGCCGTCCAGCCCGTCGGAGCCAAAAATGACCGCGGGGCGCTTGCGAACGCGCTCCGCGCCTTTGAGCGTGGTAATGCTCTCGTTGCCGTATGCTTGCTTTTTGGCCATAATGTCCCTCGCTCTGCATGGTTTCATGATCGTGATAATAAATATAGTATATCCCGGCGGCTGCAAAATGTCAAGAAATCTGCGAAGGGCCGGACTCGCGGAATTTATTATGGATATCATTCCTGTAGCGGCTGCGCAGTGACCGCCGCTACAGACGCAACCGGTGTGTCCGTTTTTATCGACAGCCTGTACGAATCGAAAGCGCAGCGCCGGGCCCGGCTGTCCGCTCCCCTGCAATTACAATGTTCCGCGAAAAAACGCCTTGTATTTTCCCCTCATTTCCGGTACAATAGGAAAAAATCAAGTCATACGTTATAAAGATAGAGAGGTCGATTTCCATGAAACACAATCGCGGCGGGATCCTGATCGCCGTTCTGCTGCTGGTCATCGCAGTCGCCGTAGCCGGTATCGTCTATTACGTCCTGCGTATCACGCAGACAGGCCCGGCCACGGCCACCGGCGGCGTGGAGCCGACGGAGCCTTCCTCCTCCGCCGCGCCGACCGACGCTCCGGAGACAGACGCGCCGACCGAAACGGAGGCCCCGACGGAGACCACTTCGCCCGAGGAGCTGGCCGCGCAGGAGATCCTGGACGGCATGACCCTCGACGAGAAGCTATGCCAGCTCTTCGTCGTCACGCCGGACGCACTGACGGGCCTCTCCCCCGCCACGGCGGCAGGGGACGCCACGCGCGGGGCGCTGGAACGCACGCCCGTCGGCGGGCTGGTGTATTTCGCGCAGAACATCGTATCGGCAGAGCAGGTCACGCAGATGCTGCAGACCGCGCAGAGCTACAGCAAGATCCCGCTGCTGCTGGGCGTGGATGAGGAGGGCGGGCGCGTGTCGCGCCTGAGCGGCGTCGGCCTGACGGATGTACTGGACCCGATGGCGACCTACGGCGCGGCCGGAGACACGGCCGCCGTTGAGGCCATGGGCAAGAAGCTGGGCGGTCAGGTGAAGGGAGCAGGCTTCAACGTGGACTTTGCACCGGTGGCAGACATCGTGACGAATCCGAACAACACGGAGATCGGCGACCGCTCGTTCAGCAGCGACCCCGCCGTCGCCTCCGATATGGTCGCCGCCATGACGCGCGGCCTGCAGGAGGGCGGCGTGCTGGCCTGCCTGAAGCACTTCCCCGGCCACGGCAGCACGGAGGCGGACTCCCATCTCGGCACGTCCGTCACAAACCGCACGCTGGACGAGCTGCGCGAGGCGGAGCTGCTGCCCTTCCGCGCCGGGATCGAGGCGGGCGCGGGCATGATCATGGTCTCGCATATGTCCGCCCCGGCCGTCACGGGCGACAACACGCCCTGCGACCTCTCCCCCGCCGTTGTGACGGACCTGCTGCGCACGGAGCTGGGCTATGACGGCGTCGTCATCACAGATGCGCACAATATGGGCGCCATCACGGCGAACTACACACCCGGCGAGGCAGCCCTGCTGGCCATCGAGGCCGGCTGCGACCTCATCCTGATGCCGGACGACCTCGACGCCGCCCTGCAGGCCCTGCGCGATGCCGCCGCAGACGGCACGCTGACCGAGGCCCGCATCAACGAGAGCGTCCTGCGCATCCTGACGCTGAAGGCAAAGGCAGGACTGCTGGGATAATCCGCTGTAATTGCAGGGACAGGGCAGCGTAAGGACGCGCCTTCCTCCCGTGTCATTGCGAGGAGGGCGTAAGCCCGACGTGGCAATCTCAAGCAGGCACTTACGAATCCGCCGGGGCCTTCCTGTGTTCCAGCCAGTCCTGCGAGATTGCCACGGCTCCTGCGGAGCCTCGCAATGACAAGTCAGGAAGCCTGCCGCTGAACGTACAAAAAGCGCCGCGGGTGCGGCGCTCGGACTGTCGGAAAAGCCTCGCAGAGTTTGCGCCCGCAGGCGCAAAGAAAACGGAAATCATTTTCTCCGGCGGCGTGTACGTCGGAGAAAATACCGCTCGGCTCGCAAACGTGCGAAGGGCGTGCCCTT
>NZ_JBBMFF010000087.1:0-10482 GCF_040096185.1 Faecousia intestinalis
GGCATGCCGCATCCGTAAGGCGGCAGAGCCGCCAACGGCTGCGCAATACTCCAAACTTTCCGAACCGATGGATCGGCAAAAAATATCCGGCGAAGGCCGGTGATGAATTGTGCGGCGCTGCCCATATAAAAAAGTCCCCTCGGATGTGAATCCGAGGGGATAGTCTGCATTTTGGGTCCGGCGCGCCGCGCCGGGGTCGGGAAGTACACTCGCATTGGATAAGCTGTAGCGCCATTATAGCACGTTCTGCCTGCGAAGTCTGTCGAACTCAGCAGGCGGCGTGCTTTTTTGTCTGCACGGCGCACCACACGATGGCCGCACCGACGGCGGAAACAATCGTGCAGACCGTCAGCAGCAGCGGCACGCCCGAGGCGTCGAGCAGCGCGCCGCCGAGCACGTTCGCGGCGACCGCGCCGATCGTTCCGGCCGCGCCAAGGAAGCTCTGTCCCTTGACGGCGTCCTGCACGGGGATGATCTCGTTGACATAATATACCGAGCTGACGGTATAGAGGGCGAAGCCGCCCATCTGCATGCACTGGGCCAGATAGAACCCGGCCGTTCCGGGCAGAACGAGCGTCAGCAGCAGCCGCAGCGTGAAGAAAATGCCGGACAGCCGCAGCCAGCTTCCGCTGCCCGCTTTGCGCAGCAGCAGAGGAAAGCCGAACAGGATGGGAAGCTCCAGCAGGGCCGCAAGCATCGTCGCCGTTCCCTGCGCATCGGCGTTGCCCTTCCACTGGGCCACGCGGTAGAGATAGCTTGCCAGCGTGTTATGGCCGAAGAACAGCAGGAACGCGCCCGCCAGCAGCAGGCAGAAGCGCGGGCTGCCGCGCAGGAACCGGCCAAGGCCGGAGGCCCGCTCCGTCTCCGCCTCCGGCGCATCCTCCGCCGTGCGGGGGAAGCAGAGCGCCGTGGCCGTCAGAATGGCGGCAAGGCAGAGGGAGTAGAGCGGCACGGTGCGCAGGCCGCCGCGCAGCAGAAGCACATTGGCCAGCTGGGCCGTCAGGCCGAAGCCGATGGACCCGGCGCCGCGGGAGATGCCGAAATTCAGGCGCATGCCCTTCCGCTCCGCCGCCATACCGAGGGCATTGACAAACGACGGGACGGTCTGCGCCATGCAGCAGGCCACTGCATAGAACGCAGCCGTCAGGGTCAGGCTCTTTGCCGCCGGGAGAAGGGCCGCGCAGCAAAGCAGCATCAGCCCGCCGCCGGTCAGCAGCGTCAGGCGGACCGTCAGGCGCGAGCGGTCGCATACGGCGGCCAGAAGCGGCTGCAGCACGAAGCCCGCCGCCGTTGCGCCGCCGAGCAGCAGCCCGATGGCGCTGTCGCGCATGCCCATCCCGGCGAGATATCGCTGCGCGTAGGAAATCAGAACGCCGTGAATGCTCCACAGGGCGATCTGCATCAGGGTATAGAGCCAGGGCGCTCGTTTCATTGCGTGGCCTCCTGTGAAAAGTACCAGGCGGTCAGCAGATCGACCACCTCACCGTAGGACTGGCGGCCGGATTCCACGCCGACCGTCTGCAGGTAGCTGTTGTAAATTTTGTCCGTGACCTGGGAGACCTTCTGGTCTTCCACTTTTTTATAGTGTGAGTTCGCCGCGGCGCAGTCGGCACGCAGCTCGCCGCACGCGCCGCTCCAGACCTCGTTTGCCGCAGCGGCATCGACCTTGCGCAGCGCATTGTAGCAGTAGAGGAAGGCTGTGTAGTAGCCGGAATAGGTGAAGCGTGCATCAGCGCTTGCCGCGCAGGCGAGGAAGGCGGCAAAGTTTGCCTCGTTTTCGCGGGCGAAGGCCATGCGGTGGCCGATCTCATGGCACATCGTGAACGGCACGGAGGCCGTAAACGTCGTGGAGCTGATACTGCTCTCGCCGGTGAAGGCGATGAAAATGCCCGTCGTGCCCGTTTTGCCGAACCATTTGCTGCTCAGCAGCGTCTTGACCCGGGCCGTGGAGCCGTCGAAGCAGTCCATCGTTTTGGCAAGCGTCTCATAGCCCGCCCCGGCCTGCTTGCCGAGCTGAGAGAGGTCCGAGGCCGCAATGACGCCGCCGGCATCGCGCTCGACCAGCGGCGCGGTCTCGTTGGCCTTCTGCAGAAAATAGGCCGTGACCTCGCGCAGCTCGGCGGCGGTACGCTCCTGCGTTTCCATGCCGAGACGCTCGGACATCGGCGGCGCAAAATAATTCAGGCCCCAGACCGTCATGAAGAAAAAGGCGGCAAAGCAAAGGGTAAGCAGCAGCCCGCTGAGCCAGCGCAGAAAGTGATGGTGCACCAGACTGCGGATCAGCGAGATGATGCCCCACAGCACGATCAGGCACAGGCCCGGCTCCCAGATGGGGAAGGACGTGACGCTCGTGACCCCGGCCAGCACGCCGAGGATCCAGCGGGAAAACGCCGGGTAGAAGCGGAAAAAGACGTCTGTCCACTGCGTGGCCGCCAGAACGAGCAGACCCGTCAGGGCCGCGAGCGTGACGGCAGAGATGAGATTGCGGAGCGGGCGGGTCATGCGCGCCGCCCTCCGCCCCGCAGCTCCGTCAGCACGGCGGGCAGGGCCTCGGCCAGTGCGCGGATGTCGTCCTCCGTCGTCTCATCGGAGAGCGAGACGCGGACGGAGCCGTCGATCCATGCGGCGTCAACGCCCATGGCCTCGAGCACATGGCTGCGGTGGCCCTTGCTGCAGGCCGAACCGGCCGAGACGTAGATATCGCGCTCCTGCAGGGCGTTGATGAGTCCCTGTGAGCGGACACCCGGCACGGCGAGATTCAGAATGTGCGGCGCTTCCTGCGCGCCGAGCAGCTGCACGCCGTCGATGGCACGGAGCAGCTCCTGCGCCTGCGCCAGCAGGCGGCGCTGCCGGGCGATGGACTCCGTGCGCTTCGGCAGAGCGGCGCGGCAAGCGGCGGCGAAGGCCGCAATGGCGGGCAGGCCCTCCGTGCCGCTGCGCAGACCGCTCTCCTGCCCGCCGCCCAGCACGAACGGCGGCAGCGACAGGCCGGGCCGGATGTACAGCGCGCCTGCGCCCTTGATGCCGTGGACCTTATGGGCGGAGACGGAAATAAGATCCGCGCCGAGCGTGCGCGCCCGGAACGGGACCTTGAAAAAGCCCTGCACGGCGTCCGTGTGGAACAGCGCGTTCGGGCAGACGCGGTGCGTCAGCCGCGCCATGCGCTCAATGGGCATGACCGCGCCGGATTCGTTGTTCACCATCATGATGCTGACGAGGATCGTGTCCGGCCGGAGGGCTGCCTGCAGAGCCTCGAGGCTCACGCGGCCCTCCGCGTCCGGCTGCAGATAGGTGACGGAAAAGCCCTGCCGCTCCAGCTTCTGCATGGGATGGAGCACGGCATGGTGCTCCACGGCCGTCGTGACGATGTGGCGGCCGCGCTTGCCCAGCCGCTCGGCGGCAGAGAAAATGGCCCAGTTATCGGCCTCCGTGCCGCCGGAGGTGAAAAAGACGCGCTCCGTCTCCGCGCCCATGGCCTCGGCAACGTCCTGGCGGGCGGCGCGCAGCAGCCGGGCCGCATCAATGCCGAGCCGGTGCACGGCGCTGGGATTGCCCCAGCGGGCCGTCAGCGCATCGTTCACGGCCGCGACGGCCTCGGCGCAGGGCCGGGTCGTGGCGGCGTTGTCAAGATAGATCATGTTGCTTCCTCCCGGAACATCTGGCAATAGCCCAGCGGCGAAAAGCCCATGCGGGCGTAGAGTGCCGCTGCACGCTCGTTTTCCGGTTCCGTTTCCAGCCGGATGCGGCGGATGTGCTCCGCTGCGGAAAGGCCGCGCAGCCATGCGAAGAATTCATGGCCCAGGCCGCGGCCGCGGAAGGCGGGGCGGACATACAGCTCCTCCACCCACAGCTCCAGCCCGCCCGCCTCGTGGGAATATTTGAGCGAGAGCAGGCCATAGCCCGCAGTCTCGCCGTCCTGCTCGAGCAGGCAGGCGCGCTGCAGGCTGTCCGAGCGGAACAGCTCGTCGAGCGCCGCGTCGTGGTAGGATGCGGGGAGTGGGTGCAGCACGGCGTCCGTATCGTAAAACTCCGCCAGCAGCTCGCGCAGCACGGCGCGGTCGGCGGACGTGACAGGTCGTATCATAGATCGGTCCTCCATAACAGAAAGCCTCCGCCCCGCTGAAGCAGGGCGGAGGCAGGGTCAGGGCAGCACCGTATCATTCAGCGAGAGCATTCGCCGAGAGATTTTTTGTCGAGACAAGGTTTGAAAAGTGCAGATGTACTTTGTGTATCCGCAAGGGGCATGCCGCATCCGTAAGGCGGCAAAGCCGCCAACGGCTGCGCAATACCTCAAACTTTTCGAACCGATGGATCGGCGAAAAATATCCGGCGAAGGCCGAAGGTGCAATGATACGGTGTTGCCTTAGTGCTTCTTTGCCAGCGCTTCGCGGATCTTGTCGCACAGAACCTCCGGCGTCAGACCGTAGGCCTCAAGCACGGCGTTGGCCGTGCCGCTGCGGCCGAAGGCGTCGTTCACGCCATGGCGAACGAGCGGCGTCGGGCAGTTCTCGCTCAGGTACTCGGCAACTGCGCCGCCGAGGCCGCCGATGATGCTGTGCTCCTCGGAGGTGACGATGCAGCCCGTCTCGAGCGCGGCCTTCCTGACCAGCTCGCCGTCGAGCGGCTTGATGGTGTGCATGTCGATGACGCGGACGGAGATGCCCTCCGCAGCCATCATCTCGCGGGCCTTCAGCGCCATCTGGACCATGAGGCCCGTGGCGATGACGGTGACGTCCTTGCCGTCCTTCAGCGTAACGCCCTTGTCCAGCTCGAACCGGTAGCCCTCGATCTCGTCCGTGACGGTCTCGACGGCGGCGCGGCCCAGGCGCAGGTAAGCAGGACCGTCATACTCGAGCAGCGCCTTGACGGCAAGCTTCATCTCGTAGCCGTCGCAGGGGCACAGGACCTTCATGCCGGGGATGACGCGCATCAGGGCCAGATCCTCGGTGCACTGATGGGTCGCGCCGTCTTCGCCGACGGACAGACCGCCGTGCGAGCCGACGACCTTGACATTCAGGTGCGGATAGCCGATGGAGTTGCGGACCTGCTCCCAGGCACGGCCGGAGGCAAAGATCGCAAACGTGTTCGTGAAGGGCTTGAAGCCGCAGGTGGACATGCCGGCAGCGACGCCGGTCATGTTGCACTCGGCGATGCCCATGTCGAAGAAGCGCTCCGGGTACTTGGCCGCAAAGCCCTTCGTCATGGTCGCGTTGGAGAGGTCGGCGTCAAAGACGACCAGCTCCGGATACTGTTCTGCCAGTTCGACAAGCGCCTCGCCATAGGCGGCGCGGGTTGCAATTTTTCCAGCCATCTTATTTGCCCTCCAGTTCCGCTAATTTGGCCTCGACCTCAGCCTTGGCCTGTGCATACTGCTCATCGTTCGGTGCCTTGCCGTGCCAGCCGGCGTTGTTCTCCATGAAGGACACGCCCTTGCCCTTTGTCGTCTTGGCGATCAGGACGGTCGGCTTGCCCTTGCAGGCGGCAGCGGCCTCGAACGCGGCGATGAGCGCGTCGTAGTCATGGCCGTTCACATGGATGACGTTCCAGTTGAAGGCGGCGAACTTCTGATCGAGCGGCTCGGACGGCATGACGTCCTTCGTCGCGCCGTCGATCTGCAGGCCGTTGACATCGACGACGGCGCAGAGATTGTCCAGATGATACTTCGCAGCGGACATGGCGGCTTCCCAGACCTGGCCCTCGGCGATCTCACCGTCGCCCAGCAGGGCATAGACACGGTAGTCCTTCTTTGCAAGCTTTCCGGCCAGAGCCATGCCAACTGCGGCGGAGATGCCCTGACCCAGAGAGCCGGTGGACATATCGACGCCCTTGACGTGGCGCATGTCGGGATGGCCGGAGTAATGGCCCTTGATGGAGCGGAAGAGCTTCAGATCCTCCTGCGGGAAGAAGCCGCGCAGGGACAGCACCGGGTACAGAGCCGGCGTGCAGTGGCCCTTGGACAGCACAAAGCGGTCGCGGTCCGGGTCCTGCGGGTTGGCCGGGTCGACCTGCATGACGTTGAAGTACAGCGTCGTGAGGATGTCCATCGCGGAAAGGCTGCCGCCGATATGGCCGGACGCGGCGGTATGAACGGCGTCAAGTCCGAGCAGCCGTGCCTTGGTAGCCATGATTTCGAGCTGTTTGCCGTAAAGTTTTTCCATAGTGATCATTCCTTTTCGAGTTATTTCAAAACGCAGAAGCGGGATGCTAGGATTGCGTGGGACGAATGCGGCGGACGTAGTATTCTGCAATGGCATAGTTCTGCTTTGCCTGCAGCGCGTCGCCGGAAAGCGTGTAGGTCAGCAAGGCGATGCCCTGTGAGGCAGTCGGAGCGCTGCCCTGCGCGACAAGATACATGCCGCGGCTCTGCATGACGGGCAGCACCGCACGGGTCTGCCGCTGGAGCTGCATCCAGGACGGGCCTTCCCAGCCGCAGCAGTCAAAGAGCACGGACATGAGATAGCACGGCGAGATGGTCGGGCCGGTGCCAATGTCGCTTCTTCCAAGCACAGCCTTTGCAGCATCGTTGGTCCAGATGAGATACGGCGTGGTATACAGGTTGTAGAAGCCCTCTGCCGTGCCCTCCTGCACGTTGACGCCCAGCTCCTCATAGAAGCTGTTGCCTGCGCCGAGCGTCGGCTTGTGATCGCCGAAGAAGACGAGCACGACCGGCTCGGGGTCATCGCGGAACGAGTCGACATAGGCGGCAAGCTGCTTTCCGGTGCTGGCCACGCTGCCGAGATAGTTGTTCACGGTGTAGTAGGCCGCATCGGAGATGCCTTCGTGCGGGATGTAGGTCTCGCCCCAGACGAGGGTGTCGTCCGCATAGGGGCTGTGGCCCTGATAGCTGACACTGAACGAGAAGCACGGCTTCGAGGGATCGCGCACTTCCCAGCTTTCGGCCCGCTCGGCGAAGAACGTCTCGTCGTTCGGGTGGCCGTCCAGACTGTTTTCATCCGTCAGCAGGTTTTCGTAGTAGCCATCGAGGAAATGGTACGTCTCGAAGCCGAGGCGCTCGTTGATCTTCTCGCGGCTGTAGAACCAGGCGTAGCCGGGATGGCTGCCCTCCGTCTCATAGCCCTGCTCGAGGAAGTAGCGCACGAAGGACTCCGTGTCGCGGCGGTAGCGGGGCTGCGGGTAGGAGTAGCCCGTCAGGAAGGCACGCTCGGCATTGATCGTACCGCCACCGATGGTATCGGAGATGAGCGTACCGGTGTAGCTCTCGGCCTGCAGGGCATGGAAGTCCGCATAGGGGTCCTGCACAAAGCGGTCGGAGACGGTCCCGAACACGGACAGGTCGGAGAAGCTCTCGAGCATCGTCGCGATGACGTTGACTCTCTGCCCCTCCGGGATATCCGCCTCGGGGTAGGCGCTGAGCAGGTCCTCTGCCTTCCGCGCGGAATAGCCGTCCGGCTTTTGGGGCATGGCCTCCGCCAGCGAATTCAGGAAGGAGTAGACAAAGCCCTTCGAGGCATAATTCTCTGCGTCCTTCCAGACGTTGAAGAGGGAGGTATTCGCCTCCATCATGCTGTCATAGAGATCTGTATTGCCGTACCAGAGCTCCCATGCACCGAAGCCCAGCAGCACGATGAGCACCAGCGCCAGAACGCGGAGCCACCAGCGCTTCTTCGGCATGCGGCCGCGCGCCCAGCGGTGCAGGACGATCGTCCCGGCGGCAATGAGGGCGATACCCACAAAGAACATTGCCGGGAAATGCAGCGTATACTGCCCGATGATGCCCGCGCCCTCGCCAATGGTCAGGAAGTCCTCCGCCACGAACGGGTCGCCGCGGAGCGTGACCTTGAAATAGTTGACGAAGTCCATGACGAACAGCAGCACGGACGGGATAAGGAAGCCGAGCCAGGCGCGGTTCGTGGCAAAATAAGTGAAGGCCACGAGCAGTGCGACCGGCAGCAGGTTCAGCAGGTAGATCTTCGGCACATGCAGGTAGGAGCTGAAGCGGCCGCGGGAGAAGTCCAGCGTGCCGATCATCTGCAGCAGCATGTGCAGACCGAGCACGGCCGCGGCCAGCAGCAGGACCGTCAGCAGCCAGCGAACGGCAGGCTTCCGCTCCTTCGGGCGCAGCCGCTCGCGCAGGCTGCGCTTTTCCGAGGCGCTCATGTCAGAATGCGAGCTTTTCGGCAAGCCATGCCTTCAGCTCGGAAACGGGGATACGGACCTGCTCCATGGTATCGCGGTCGCGGACGGTCACGGCATGGTCCGCCGGGGTCGTCTCGTCGCCCACAGTCTGGAAGTCGACGGTGATGCAGTACGGCGTGCCGATCTCGTCCTCGCGGCGATAACGCTTGCCGATGGAACCGGCATCGTCGAAATCGACCATGAATTCCTTCTGCAGGTCATGGTAGATTTCCTCGGCAGCCGGGGAGAGCTTCTTCGACAGCGGCAGGACGGCCGCCTTGTACGGCGCAAGGGCCGGGTGCAGATGCAGGACGGTGCGGATGTCGTCGTTGCCCCTCTTGTCCTGCCCGACGACCTCTTCGTCGTAGGCATCGGCCAGGAAGGCCAGGAACGAGCGCTCGACGCCGAGGGACGGCTCGATGACATAGGGGATATAGCGCGTGTTCTTCTCCTGATCGAAATACGTCAGGTCCTTGCCGGACGTGTTCTGATGCTGCGTCAGGTCATAATCCGTGCGGTCGGCAACGCCCCAGAGCTCGCCCCAGCCGAACGGGAACAGGAACTCGAAGTCCGTCGTTGCCTTGGAATAGAAGCACAGCTCCTCCGGGTCATGGTCGCGCAGGCGAAGGTTCTCTTCCTTCATGCCGAGCGAGAGCAGCCACTGCTTGCAGAAGCCGCGCCAGTAGGCGAACCACTCGAGGTCCGTGCCCGGCTCGCAGAAGAACTCCAGCTCCATCTGCTCGAATTCACGCACGCGGAAAATGAAGTTGCCCGGCGTGATCTCGTTGCGGAACGACTTGCCGATCTGGCCGATGCCGAACGGCAGCTTGCGGCGCGTGGTGCGCTGCACGTTGACGAAGTTCACAAAGATGCCCTGCGCCGTCTCCGGGCGGAGATACACGGTGTTCTTCGCGTCCTCCGTGACGCCCTGGAACGTCTTGAACATCAGGTTGAACTGACGGATATCCGTGAAGTTGTGCTTGCCGCACGTCGGGCAGCAGATGTTCTTCTCGTCGATGAAGCTCTTCATCTCGGCCTGCGAGAAGGCGTCGATGGGCTTCGGCAGCTCCTCGCCGGTCTTGGCGCAGTAGTCCTCGATGAGCTTGTCTGCACGGAAGCGCTCATGGCACTCGCGGCAGTCCATCAGCGGGTCGGAGAAGCCGCCGAGGTGGCCGGAAGCGACCCACGTCTGCGGGTTCATGAGGATCGCGCAGTCGAGGCCGACGTTATACGGGTTCTCCTGCACGAACTTCTTCCACCAGGCGCGCTTGATGTTGTTTTTCATCTCGACGCCGAGGGGGCCGTAGTCCCAGGTGTTGGCAAGGCCGCCGTAAATTTCGGAGCCAGCGAACACGAAGCCGCGGTTTTTGCACAAAGCGACGAGCTTGTCCATGGTTTTTTCAGTATTTTTCAGCATAATTTTTCCTCCGGAACGATCCATTTGGAGTTTTTATTACATCATGATCCAAAATAATATTATAAGCGCGAAATTGCCTGAAGTCAAGCGGTTTTGGCGCTTTCGCAGGCGGGAGCATGCCAAAAAAGCCGCCGTCCGCATCAGCGGGCAGCGGCGTCGTTTCTGGAAAGCAGATATACACAGTATTGATTCATGCTGATGCCCTCCTGCCGCGCATGCTCCGCCAGAGAGCGATGCAGGCTTTTGGGAATCCGCAGCTTGAACTGACCGGAGTAGTTCTCGAGATCGTCCGGCTCCCGGACCGGCAGGCCGTCCTCCAGAGCCGCCTGCAGCCATGCTCGCTTGGCATCAGCCGCATTGGCAACCGCTGCCTCGAGCGTCTCGCCGCAGGTGATGCAGCCCGGCAGGTCGGGGAAGGACACAACAAAGCCGCCCTCATCGGGGTCCTTTACCAGCTCCATGCGATACGGCAGAGCAAGATATTCATTCAACGTTTTCATGATTCTCCTCGCTTTCTATGACCTGTCTGACCATTTCTACATAGACTCTTTTGATTGGTTCATGCTTTGGCACTGTGATCGGCCGACAACCCGGTTTTCAGAAAGTATAGTGGCTGCTGCCACCGCGCGGTGCACACATCGTATAGCCATAGGATTCCAATACTCTCCGAAGTTCATCAAACCGAAGTTCCCTGCTCAGAGAACGGATTTCACGGAGCAGCTTTTCCCATTTTGACATGCCGGCCACCCTCTCTTTTCTATATTATACATGGTATCGTATTTGGTGTCAAGTTGTTTCTGCCGCAGGCAAAAACTGCCGGGGCCACACAGCCCCGGCAGAGGTTATTCCTAAGGAACCTCTGAATAAATCGGCTACGGCGCTCAGCGGGTCTTTCGCCCCAACTTATCGGTTTGAAAATCTTGAAATAT
>NZ_JBBMFF010000088.1:0-6186 GCF_040096185.1 Faecousia intestinalis
GAAGAAAAGTGTGAAAGGAAACCGTCAGGGTGTCCTTTCGCGTTTGATCACCCGCCGCAGCGGCAGAATTGCAAAATAATGTTACAAAATTTTATTTTGCAATTCCAGAAGCAGCTTGGCGAAAAAGCCCTAGAGGGACTTTTTTGACAAGCTGATTCTTTTTCCCGCTGATCGGTTTTTTCATGCTGTTCTTCCCGGAGGATATTTTTGAGATCATGAATTCTCGGCGGAATGAAGCAAACGGCGAACCGACCCGGTCTTTTCTGATCGGCACACGCATCGGCGGCGCGATCATGATCCTGCTGGGCATTGCCGGACTCGTAGTCACGATTCTGGGACTGTGATCCTGTTTTCCGGTGCTCTCCCCGGAACACGCGGAATTTCTCCACAAAAAAGTTTGGAAAATGCTTGACTTTTGCCGCACGGAACGGTAAAATAGATAGGCCTGTGAATTTCAGGCGATCCTTGCCGCCGCAGCGCGGCGGCCACAAGTCCAAAAGGAGGTGCAAACAACAATGGCTAAGATTTCCGGTAAGTATGAGATCGTCTATATCATCGACCCCGCTCAGGGCGAAGAGGGTATTGCCGCTCTCGTGGAAAAGTTCAAGGCGATGGTTGAGGCAGAAGGTACTCTCACGAGCATCGAGGAGTGGGGCAAGCGCCGGCTGGCCTACCCGATCAACGACCTGCCCGAAGGCTACTATGTCCTGATGAACTGCGAATGCAAGCCCGAGCTCCCCGCTGAGCTGGACCGTGTGTTCAAGATCACCGACGGTATCCTGCGCTCCATCATCGTCGCTGTCGAAGCGTAAGGGGGACTCCTCATGCTGAACCATATCGTTCTCATGGGCCGTCTCACCCGTGACCCCGAGCTGCGCCGTACCGGTTCCGGCATCGCGGTCGCATCCTTCTCCCTCGCGGTTGACCGTGATTTCGGCAGCAGCGCGAACAACGGCGAGAAGGAAACGGACTTCATCGACATCGTGGCATGGCGCAATACGGCGGAATTCGTCAGCAAGTATTTCACCAAGGGCCGCATGGCGGTGGTCTCCGGTCGGCTCCAGATCCGCAACTGGACCGATAAAGAGGGCAACAAGCGCCGCAGCGCAGAGGTCGTGGCAGACAATGTCTACTTCGGCGACTCCAAGCGCGATGCCGCAGGCGACAACAGTGGGTATTCCCCCGCGCCGTCCTATGGCTACAGCGCACCGGCTGCGCCTGCTGCGGGCAGCTCCCACGGCTACGCCGCACCCGCTGCCCCCGCGCCGGCTTCCGACTTCTCGATGATCGAGGACGACGACAGCCAGCTCCCGTTTTGATTGAGCTTTTTCCCTGAGATTGCAAGAAGGAGGATTTCATCATGGCCAATGATAGAACTCGGCCCCGTAAGCGCAGAAAGGTTTGTAACTTCTGCGTGGACAAGGTTACGAGCATCGACTTCAAGGATGCTGCCAAGCTTCGCCGCTACACGTCCGAGCGCGGCAAGATCCTGCCCCGCCGCACGACCGGCACCTGCGCCGAGCATCAGCGTCAGCTGACCGTCGCCATCAAGCGCGCCCGTCAGATCGCCCTGCTGCCCTACGTCGCAGACTGATCTTACAGCAGAACAAACACCCTGCAGAGTGATCTGCAGGGTGTCTTTTTTGCGAAAAATTGCATTTATGCCTTCTGCATCGATACGATCCGCGTTGCGACGTGTTCGCAGAACGCTTTATCATGCTCCACAAACACGATGGTCGGCCGGAACCGGAGCAGGAGCTCCTCGATCTGGATACGCGAGATCACATCGATATAGTTGAGCGGCTCATCCCAGACATGCAGGTGTGCCCGCTCGCAGAGCGAAGCCGCCAGCAGCACCTTTTTCCGCTGTCCCTCGCTGAGCAGCCGCAGGTCGCGCTCCAGCTGGGCCTTCGGCACATCCAGTTTGTTCAGGATGGAATAGAAGCGGCTTTCATCGATCTCTTTTTCGCGGATCAGCTCTGCCGCGCTGCCGCAGAGCCCCGACGTGTTCTGCCCGACAAAGGAAATGCGCAGGCCGCTGCCACGCCGGACCTCGCCTCCATGCGGGACGTCCATGCCGCACAGCAAATGAAGGATACTGCTTTTGCCGCAGCCGTTCGGCCCCTGCAGGGCGATCCGCTCCCCTGCCCGCACCGAAAGGCCGAACGAATCGCAGACAGTCCGCGCCCCATATGCGATGCGGATGTTCCGCAGCTCTGCGAGCCGCTCTGTATAAAACGGAAGCTGGACGAGCTTCAGTTCCTCCCGCCGCTCCAGGTTTTTCAGGAGCAGCTTTTTCTCCTCCAGCGCGGCTTCGCGCCGCTTCTCGATGGCCTTGGCGCGCGCCATCGTGCGCTCCGCCTTTGCTCCCTGATAGGAGCGGTAATTATCCGGCCGGTCCGCAGGCGCGCTGCCGATCTTCCGGGCTTCCGCCCTTCCCGCCCACTGGGTTTTTTCGCGCGCCGTATCCTGCAGGCGGGCGATCTCCCGCAGGAGCTTCTCGTTTTTCCGCTGCTCAAAGGCGTCCTGCCGCTCCCGGTTCTCCATCCATGTGGAAAAATTCCCCCTGCAGACCTGAATATCCGCCCGGTTGATCGAGAGGATGTGGTCGACGCATCCGTCCAGAAATGCCCGGTCGTGAGAAACGAGAAGAAATCCGCGCTTCCGGCTGAGATAACGGCTTACTAGCTCGCGCCCCGGCAGATCAAGATGGTTTGTCGGCTCGTCGATCAGCAAATAGTGCTGCTCCGACGAAAACAGGACCGCAAGCTGCAGCTTTGTCTGCTCGCCTCCGCTGAGCGTGGCATAGGACCGGAGCAGGATCGACTCGTCGAGCCGCAGCTTTTCCATCTCGCACTGCAGCCGCCAGAGCTCATAATCCGGCTCCATTTCCGAGACGGCGTCGATGGCCGGTGCCTCCGGACGACGGATCAAATAAGGGAAATAGGAAACCGGCGTGCTCGCGGAGATCGTTCCCTGATAGGGATATGTCCCGCACAGCAGGCGAAGCAGCGTTGTTTTTCCGCGCCCGTTGCGTCCGATAAGGCCGAGTCTCCAACCGGTGTCGATCTGGAAGCTGGCATTCTCAAAAACAGGCTCGTAGCTTCCATCATAGGTAAACGTCAGATTTTTGACGTGGATCAGTGACATTGTGTGCCCTCCATGACGTAAAAATGGCCGCAGGAAAGCATCCCGCAGCCATTGTGCATCCGTCGCCAGAGGGCAGACCGGTCACGCGCAGTTGAGGGACCCGCATATTCCTGCATCAGGGCATAGCAAAGCCAAGCGGCCGCTTCGCCGCTTTGTCTTGTCAGCCCAACGTTCAGCAGGAAATATGGCGCATCTTCTCAACTCCACTTCCGATGCCGCGCCGCAGCGCAGCTCAAAATTTGGTTCTATTATAATAGAGAATTCGGGAAATTACAAGGGAAATCTCATTCGGATGCCAGCACCGCACGCGGCCTGCGCAGCAGCAGAACAAGCGTCAGGAGCAGCTGCGGAACGAGTACGACCGCAAAATGCAGCGCGTCCCGGCCGAGGTCGAACGGCAGCGTCCAGTAGGTCATGCCGAACTGCAGCGCAAACAGCACGACCATCCATGCCGCCGGGTAGAACGTCACACGTCGTCCGGCGCGGAACACGAGCAGCGTGATGCCGAGGCAGCACACCGTCGCTGCGATCCAGATGCCCGCCATCGGGCTGCCTGTGAACAGCCCGTCATGCAGCAGATCGAGCAAACTGACAAACAGGTACAGGACGGTTAGACCGCCATAGGCCGCCCACGCCGTGCATGGCATCTCCCGCCGTGCCGCAAGATGGAACCCCTGCACGGCAGCCGCAAACATGCCGGACGCCAGACCGGCCAAACCGATCTCCAGAAAATAGCCGCGGAGAAAATAGCTGGGGATCAGGATAAAGCCCAACGTCAGGAAGATCGGAGCAGCCCAGCAGAAGCGGCCGCTGTACCAAGTCAGCGCACAGGGCAGGATCACGAGGGAAAGCGGCAGAGCGGCTGCAAGCAGGATCAGGCTGGCGGATGGCAAGCCCGCGAGCAGGAAACAGGCGATACAGAGCAGCAGACAGCAAAGCAGAGCAGCGCCCGCCGAGACAAACTCCGTGCGGAGGATTTTTTCCTTCGGGTTCATGGAGGTTCCGCCTTTCTGTATCAAATTTCAATCTGGATTTGCATTCTATGCGCAGGTTACCATATTCCGCCCGATCTGTCAAGCCCTTCCTGCAAAAAACGGGGCAGTTTCCGAACGAAACCGCCCCGTGATATTCCGGATTTATCGGATGAAATGCGTCGCGATGCGGGCTTCCTTCTCCGGAAGGCCGAACTGCTCGCGGCCGAGCGCGATGCAGCGCATCAGGAAGGTCATGTTGCGGGCCAGAACGCGCATGGTCTGCAGGCCCTCGCCGTCCTGCTCCGCCTCCCCTGCCGCGCGGCCGTGGATGCTGTTCCAGTACTGGCTGGAAGCCACCGGCATGCCGGAGATCGTGAAATATTTATTCAGCTCATCGAACGTCGCGGAGCAGCCGCCTCGGCGGGCGCAGGCCACGCTGGCGCCGACCTTCATCGTCTTATCAAACGAAGTGCTGTAAAACAGCCGGTCAAGGCAGGCGACAAGCGTCGCATTGGCCGACGCATAGTAAACGGGGCTTGCCACGACGAGGCCGTCCGCCTGCTCGAATTTCGGGGCCAGCTCATTCACCACGTCGTCAAACACGCATTTGCCGAGCTTGGCGCAGCCGTTGCAGGCCACGCAGCCGCGCACGGCCTGATTGCCGACCTGCACGGTCTCGACCGCAACGCCGCTCTCCGTAAAAATTTTCTCCATTTCCCGCAGAGCGATGGACGTGTTGCCGTTCGCGCGCGGGCTGCCGTTGAGCATCAGAACATGAAGCTCTTTCATCAAAATATCCTCCTTATGCGCCGAAATAGGCCTGAATTTCCTGCATGCGTGCGCTCTGCGCAACGTGGAAGGGGCAGCGGCTGTCGCAGTGCCCGCAGCCGACGCAGTCCTCTGCGCGGTGCTCAAGCGTCAGATAGTGCTCCTTCGCGAGGCCGTCGCCGAGGCGCGCCAGATCGTAATACTTATTGATAAGGCCGATATCCAGCCCGACCGGGCAGGGCTGGCAGTGCTTGCAGTAGACGCACTTGCCCTTGGAATCCTCCGGCGTGAACGCGCTGATGCAGGAATAGTCACGCTCCTCGGCGGAGGTATCAAAGAAGTCCAGCACCTCGCGCAATTCCTGCTCGCTGCCGTAGCCGGGCAGGACTGTCAGTACGCCCGGCTTATCGAGCGCATACTGGATGCACTGCGCCTTCGTCAGCGCCTTGCCGAACGGAGACCGGGCGGCATCGAGCAGCTGCCCGCCGCAGAACGGCTTCATGACCGTGATACCGACGCCGTCACGCTGGCAGTGAGCGTACATCGCATTGCGTTCCTCGCTGCCGCCGATGCCATAGTCACCTTTGCCATAATCGTAGATGGGATTCACACTGAACATGACGACATCAATGAACTTCCGGTCCAGCATTTCCTCGACCAGCGCCGGAGTGTGCGAGGAAAGGCCCAGATGATGCACGACACCGCTGCGCTTCATCTCGAGCAGATAGTCCAGCACGCCGTTTTTCTCGTAAGTAACCAGGTCGCTGGCCTCATCGATGCAGTGGATAAAGCCGAAATCGATGTAGTCCGTCTTCAGATTCCGAAGCTGCCAGTCGACGGAGCGCTTCACGCCCTCAAGGTCGGTCGTCCAGCCGTATTCGCCGCTTGTATAGTCCGCGCCGAAGTGAACCTGCAGGTAGACGCGGTCTCGCAGATCCTGCAGGGCCTTGCCATAGGCGCCGAAGATCGCTGCATGGCCGCCTGCCATGTCAAAACAATTCACGCCCAGCTCGACCGCAGCGCGGACAGTCCCGATGATCTCGCTTTCCGGCCGCGCGCCGATGACGGACGAGCCCATGCCGATGACGCCGATCCGCTCGCCACCATGGGGTAAGGTACGATATTCCATGCTTCCTCCTTCTGCGCCGCAGCGCTTCCGATCCAGTTTGATATAAACGGGTAGAATATGAAAAGAACCTGCCGATTGGCAGGTTCTTATGTTGGCGTTACCTATCTTCCCGTGCAGTCACCCGCAAAGTATTGTCGGCGCAAATGAGCTTAACTTCTGTGTTCG
>NZ_JBBMFF010000089.1:0-3298 GCF_040096185.1 Faecousia intestinalis
GGGGCCTCGCAATGACATGACTGGGACATTTGACACGCCGGGAACCGTCTGGGAGTCTCAGACTGTCAAAAAGCCCCGCGGGGGCCGTGGCAATCTCGCAGGACTGTTCTGAATTTCAGGAAAATCTCGGCGAATTCGAAACATTTTACCAGAGATTCCCACGTCGCTTCGCTCCTCGGAATGACAAAGCGGAGGCTCTTTGCCATACCGAGGATACCCCGACGTTTTCCCCTTGTCTTCCCTCCAAAACCTTCGGCTGGACTGGTTTTTCGACACCCAGACGCAAAAACGAAATGTACCGCCCGGCAAGCCGGACGGTACATTTCGAAGAAAAGAAAGAAAGAGAGAGAAAAAAAGAGAAAAAGCATGAAAAAGAGAGGGATGCGATCTATGGAAGACATCGGATCAGGGCCGGGGACTGTCCTGCTCGGACGGCTCCAGCGCATTGGCCGATGTTGTTGGCTCTTCGTTCTGCACCGCATCGTCCTTGCTGTCAAACACGATGGGCAGGCGGAACGTCTTGCCGTAGCGCTCGATGGTGAGCGTCGCGTGCTGGCCGCCGCGGTAGTGCCGCAGCGCCGCGCTGAGGTCGGAAAGCGTGCGCACGGTGTAGTCATCAAGCGCAAGGATAAAGTCGCCGTCGCGCAGGCCCGCATGGGCGCCGGCGGAATCCTCTGTGACATCCCGCACCTGCACCCGGCCGCTGCGAGCCGTGTTCGTCGAATAGACCGTGCCGACCATCACGCCGAGCTGGGCGCGGTTCGGCACGCGGCCGTATTCCCGCAGCTCCGAGAGGATCTCGCGGACGTCGTTGATGGGGATGGCAAAGCCGATGCCCTCGATCGTCGCGCCGGTGACGGTCTCGCCGGAATATTTCGCCGTCGTCACGCCGACGACATTGCCGCGCAGGTCGAACAGCGGGCCGCCGGAGTTGCCGGGGTTGATGGCCGCATCGAGCTGCATCATGCGGATGGATGGGCCGTCCAGATCGACGTCGCGGTCCTTCGCGCTGATATAGCCGACGTTCAGGCTGTAGTCCAGGTCGCCGAGCGGGTTGCCGATGGCAGCAACCTCCGTGCCGATGCGCAGCCGGTCGGAATCTCCGAGGCGCGCGTGGCGGTAGCCGCTGCCGTCGATCTTCAGCAGGGCGATATCGCTGTCCTCCTCATAGCCGAGGAGCTTTGCCGTGTGCTCCGTGCCGTCATACAACGTGACGGTGAGCTGCGTGCAGTCCTTGACGACGTGGTAATTCGTCAGGATCTCGCCGTCGCCCGTGAGGAGAACGCCCGAGCCGGTGCTGGCCTGCATGGTGTCCTTTCCATAGAGGTCCGTGACCGCGCTGAGGTTCAGCACACCGACGACGCAGGGCGCATAGCGCTCATAGAGCTGCGTCGGGGTCAATTCTCCCGCAGTCGAGGCCACACGCGCCGCGGAAGGCTCCGCGCCCGTGCTCTCTGCCCCGGATACGGCCGTCTGCTGACCGGCCGGCCGCATGGCCGCTCGCTCGCGGCCCTGCAGAAGCAATCCCGTCGCCGCGCCTCCGGCGATTCCGCCGAGCAGGGCGCAGCATACAGCGAGAGCCGCCAGCCGCAGGTGCTTCCTTCGTTTGCAGGCCAATACCGGCTCGCCTGCACTGGAGTCGATGCGCTCGTTATGCTCCATGGTGTTCAGCTCCTTGCTGTGCTCGTAGTATACCCGCCTGATATGTCCAAATTATGACGGACCGGAAAACGATTTTTGAAGGAACGCGGGCGTTCAGCTGCAGCGATCCTGCATGATATCGAGGATCGTGCGGTCCGTCTGCCGCATGCCCTGCTGCGCCAGCACACCGACCTTGGCGATCGTGTCGTCAACATTGCTGCCGACGATGCCCTCGCCGTGGCGGAATTCGCGGTGGTGCAGATACATGCGGTAGCCCATGATGCCCGCATCCACGGCAGCGGCGATCTTGGCCGCGCAGGACGGCTTCGCGCCGTCGCAGATGGTGCCGGAGAGGATGGCCACGGCGTTGACGACCGTGTGCGCCACGGCGTCATAGTCGCCGCCGAGCAGGTAGCAGATGCCCGCGCCTGCACCGACTCCGGCGGAGATGGCCCCGCAGTAGGCGGAGAGGCGGCCGATGCCGGTCTTCTGGTGGACGGTGACAAGGTCGGAAACGGCCAGCGCGCGGTAGAGCTGCTCGCGGGTCGCGCCGATGTGGCGGGCATAGGCCACGACGGGCATGCAGGCCGTGATGCCCTGATTGCCGGAGCCGGAGAGGATGACGACGGGCATTTCGCAGCCGCTCATGCGGGCGTCCGAGCCCGCGGCCGCATAGGCCTTGGCCCGCTGCTTGATATCATCCCCGTAATCCTCCAGTAAAATGCGCCCGATCTGCGCGCCCCATGCGCCGCGGAGGCCCTCCTCGGCAATGGCGGAGTTGCAGCTGACCTGCGGCTCCAGCAGGGGCAGCAGGTCCTCGAGCGGCACCTCGGCCGCAAAGCGCAGGATGTCCGCCACGTTCAGCAGGCTCTTGTCCGCGCGGTGCTCCTCGGCGGAGTCCACAACGGGCAGCTCGCGCAGCACCTCGCCGTCGCGCTCAAGGCAGACGATATTTGTGTGATGGTTCGTGATGCGCACGCGGGCCGTGTGGCCGCCGCAGCTGCCGCGCAGATCGATGTCGAGCTGGCAGGGAGAGTGGCTGCACGAGACGGAAATAACCACCCGCTGCAGGTAAGCGTCCAGCTCCGCAAGCTGCTTCTCCGTCACGGCGGAGATGACCTGCAGGTCGCGCGCCGCGTCGCCCGCAACGAGGCCGACGGCAATGGCGGGGGCAATGCCCTTGCGCCCGCCGGTATTCGGTACGACGACGCTTTTGACGTTTTTCAGAATGTTGCCGCTGACGGCGGCGTCTACCTGCTCGGGCAGAGCGCCCAGCAGCTCCCGAAGGGTCGCGGCGCAGTAGGCAATGGCGATCGGCTCCGTGCAGCCGGTCGCCGGGACAAGCTCTTCGCGCAGGATGTCAAGATAATTCTGCAGGATCGACTGTTCCAGCATGTTGCCAGCTCCTTATATCGGTATTTGGGAAACGCCTGTGCAATGTTTACTAAGCTAATGATATCGTATTTTGCCGAAAAAGGCAAGAAAGAAAAACCGGTTCGGCGCAGGGCCTGGTGCTGCACCGGCGATACGCACAGGCTGCCGAAAAAAACGTACAAACCGATTACGTCTGCAGCGGCGCTCAGGGAGCGCCTTGCAAGCTGCAGGTTTGGTGGCACTATCGTCGACCGCACCCGCCTTGTAGGGGAGCGGCATGCCG
>NZ_JBBMFF010000090.1:0-1873 GCF_040096185.1 Faecousia intestinalis
AGCGGCGACGCGATCAAGGCTGCCCGCGCCGCCTATGACGCCCTGACCGACACGCAGAAGGAACTGGTCAAGAACTATGAAAAGCTGCTCGCTGCCGAGGAGCTGTATGAGGAACTGACGGCATCGGCTGCGGCAATCGCCCAGAAGGCCGCTGAGGAAGCCAGGAAGGCACAGGAAGAGGCCGAAGCCGCGCAGAAGGCTGCCGAGGAAGCCGTTGAGGCCGCCAAGGCCGCGCAGGAGGCCGCTGAGGCCGCCGCTGCCAAGGCCGGTGAGAACAACGCCGCTGCCGAGGAAGCCCGCAAGGCTGCTGAGACCGCGCAGGCCGCTGCCGAGGCCGCACAGGCCAAGGCCGAAGAAGCCCAGAAGAAGGCTGAAGAGGCCAAGGCAGGCGCTGACGCTGCCCAGAAGGCTGCCGAGGAGAACAACGCCGCTGCTGCCGCTGAGGCTGCCAAGGCTGTCGCCGAGGCCGTGAAGGCTGCGGAAGAGGCAGGCCGCTCCGCGCAGAGCGCCGCACAGGCTGCTCAGAGCGCTGCGCAGGCTGCCGACAGCATGCTGAAGGCACAGGAAGCCCAGGCTGCCGCCGAGGCTGCGCAGGCTGCTGCCGAAGCCGCCAAGGCAAGAGCCGAAGAGGCTCAGAAGAAGGCCGAGGAGGCCGCTGCTTCCAGCGCCGAGGACAAGGAAGCTGCCGAGCGCGCCAAGGTTGAGGCCGAGGCCGCGAAGAAGGCTGCCGAGGATGCCCAGAAGGCCGCAGAGGAAGCAAAGGCCGCTGCCGAGCTGGCGCTCGAGGCTGCGAAGAAGTCCGAGGTCGAGGCTGCTGCCTCTGCCGCCGAGGCTGCCGAGTATGCCCGCCAGATGGCCGAGACCTATCAGAAGGTCGTTGAGATCAAGGCTGAGCTCATCGATTATCTGGCCGAGGCCCAGGCTGCTGCCGAAAAGGCAGAGGCCGAGCGCAAGGCTGCCGAAGAGGCCCGCAAGGCTGCCGAGGAAGCTGCGCTTGCCGCTTCCAAGTATGCCGCCTCCTTCGAGCTGGCACAGCTCCTGCATGAGAGCGAGACCCTGACCGGCCACGCCCGTGAGGATTATGCCAAGGTCATCGAGGACGCCAAGGCTGCCATCGAAGCCGCCAAGACGCCCGAGGAGGTCGACGAGATCCTTGCGGCCGCACGCGAGGCCCTCAAGACCGCAGGCTGCCCGAGCACGAACTTCACCGATGTGGAGGAGAATGGCTGGTATCATACCGGCGTCGACTTCATGGTGAGAAACGGCTTCATGAACGGCGTCGCGGACGACGAGTTCGATGTGAACGGCAGTCTGACCCGCGCCCAGCTCGTGACGATCCTCTATCGCATCGCGGGCGAGCCGGAGAGCACGGCCACGAACCCGTTTGCCGACGTGGCAGACGGTCAGTGGTACACGAACGCTGTCATCTGGGCAGCGGAGAACGGCATCGTCAAGGGCGTGAACACCACGACGTTCGCCCCGAACGACCAGATCACCCGTGAGCAGATCGCGACGATCCTCTTCCGCTATGCCAAGGCGGAGAAGGTCGAGGGCAAGCTCGCCGGTTTCCCGGATGCTGAGAAGGTCTCCGATTACGCCGCCGACGCCATGGCGTGGGCAGTGGAGCAGGGCCTCATCAACGGTATCTCCGAGAGCGACGGCAAGACCTACCTCGCCCCGCAGGAGACCGCGACCCGCGCCCAGATCGCCGTCATTCTGATGCGCTATCTGACTGCGGAGAACTGATCCAAAAAAATCCCTGTCCGCTGATGCGGGCAGGGGAGGAGCCGCCCACCCGGGCGGCTCCTTTTTGACTTTTGCGGCGCGCTGTCGATCGTACCCTTATTGTAGGGGAGCGGCATGCCGCTCCCGG
>NZ_JBBMFF010000091.1:0-706 GCF_040096185.1 Faecousia intestinalis
GGGTGCAATCTCGCAGTACCCGGTCGGATAACAGGAAAGCCCCGGCGAATTCAGGGCACAAAATGATCCGGCAGCGCTTCGGCGCTGCCGGACTTTTTTCCATCTCAATGCGACGGCCATTCGACCGCCGTCGGCCACTGCACATGATATTGAGAACCGGTCAGATAACAGTCCAACCACCAGTGGCAGGGAGACCAGCCGCCGTTGAATGCATCATCCGCGATCCATTTCAGCAGCACAGCATCCGTGCAGTTCTCTGTGCTATGCTCAGCGCCATACACGCCCGGATATACATAGTGCCACAGCTCAAAAATACAGAAAAGCCATTCCTCGGGAAGCTCGCGCAGCACATAATTCCCATCCGCATTTGGCTCTAGATTCTGCTCCAGAATGTCCGGGATTTGAACCATGAGTCCATAGGCCGCCTTTGCATCAGGATAGGCCGTGAAATAATCCTCATGTGCCGCAACACAGCTTGCAAGCGCATCCGCGATCTGATGGAATTCCTCCAAAACGGCCGGATGGAACGTCTTATTTACGATACGGTACAGCGCCTGAAAATACCGCGAGGTAGCGTAGTCCAGCTCCGTGCTGTCTGATCCCGGCGTGCGGGAACAGGCTGTCAGCAAAGACGGGACCGCACACAGGAACACCGCGAGAAGAAAAATGGACAGAACCTTGCGCCATGCAGCAAATTTCATAAGTA
>NZ_JBBMFF010000092.1:0-6655 GCF_040096185.1 Faecousia intestinalis
CGAGATTGCACCCCAAGGGCACTTCCTCGCGCTTCGCGCTCAGGGCGCCACGTCGCTTCGCTCCTCGCAATGACAAATCGGAGGCGATCACCATTTTAACGGCGGCCGGTACGGACTGGAAGTGCGCAGCCGGGCCCGGCTGTCCGCTCCCCTACGGCGGCCTTGTAAAACTTTCCGCTTTCCGGTTTCAAGTTTCCACTTGCCGCTCCCCTGCGTTTTACTTTTTATGCTTTGCAAACAGGAACGCACCGATGAGGGCGGACAGGGGCACGGCGAGGATAACGCCGACGGAGCTGGCGATGGCCTGCACCATCTCCACGGAGAAGAACGTGCCGCTCATGAGCTGGGAGAACGACGGCTCGAGCGACGAGAGATAGATCATCAGCACGAGCGAGCTGCCGACGAGGGCAAGGATGAGCGTATTGGTCATCGTGCCGACCATATCGCGGCCGATGTTCATGCCGGAGCGCAGGAGCTGGCGGCGCGTGAGCGCCGGGTTGACGGCCACGAGCTCATTCATGGCGGAGCTGATGCTCATGGCTACGTCATTCACCGCGCCGAGGGCCGCGATGACAATGCCGCCGACGAGCAGATCGCCGAGCTGGAGCGAGTGCATGGGATCCTGCCCCTGCTTGATCTGCAGCAGGGCCTCGATGGTCGGCTCGGCGGAATACATCTTATAGCCGTTCACGCGCAGCAGGGCGCAGGCCAGCTCGCCGAACAGGGCCGCGAAAGCAACGCCGGAGATCGTGCCGAGGATGGCGCAGAGCGTCTTACGGTTCACACCGCCGAGGATAACGAACTCCACGACCGTCACATAGGCGCACATGCCGAGAATGGTCGGCAGCGTCGGCCAGCCGCCGAGGAGCAGCGGGATGAGGATGGAGAAAATGCACACGACCGTCAGGCCGAGGCCGAGCAGCGACTTTGCGCCGACCCTCCGGCCGACGAGCACCGTGACAACAAGGAAGGCCAGCACCACGAGGGCCAGCGGCACGGTGCGGTCGTAGTCCTGCAGCGTCATGCTGCTGATCTCCCCGTCCTCCTCCGTAACGGCGACGGTCACGGCGTCGCCCGCCTTCAGGATCGTGCCGTAGAGATAGCTCAGCTGGTTCGGCAGCTCATAGACCTGCCCGCGGTATTTGCCGGAGCGCAGCTCCACGCGGACGGTCTGCTTGCCGACCGGGATGTCCTCATAGTCCTGCTGGCCCTGATAGGCGTTATCCGTGACCTCGACGACGCGGCCGCGGACATAGTGCGTGGCCTGCTGCACCGTCGACATCGGCACGGAGGGCGTCTGCTGCGCAAGGCCATAGAACACCAGGAACACGACGGCCGCCGCCAGCAGCACCCACAGGCTGCGCCGCAGGCCGGGCGCACGGGAGCGAAGGGCCAGCACGGTCAGCGCCGCGCCGCCGCAGGCCGTGAGCACAAGGGCGGCGGCGTCCGTCAGCCCGGCCTCGCCGCGGACGAGCCGGACGGCGAGCACGATGCAGGCAGCAAGGAAAAACAGTGCGCCCAGAACGGCAGAGGCCAGACGCGGCAGGGTGAGCTTCTTCATGGGTCAACCTCCGAAAATGTTTATTAACGATTCTATTATACCGTCCGGCCCATGGGCTGTCAACCCTGCGGGCTGTATGAGACGCAGGGCCAAAAAGCGGAATAACGCGGCATATCTTTGGCAATTCTGCCGAAAAAAGTAAAATCTCCGTATGAACATCCTGTTTTCTATGGCAATCGCAGAGAAAGTATGGTATCATAAACTCATCATATTGCCCTCTGCATATACAGGGGGGACAGAAAAGGAGGATAATCTAATGAGGAAACACCTCAGTCGGGTCATGGCGGCGCTCCTTGTGCTGGCAATGGCCCTGACGATGCTGCCCGTCGTATCGGCTGCGAAGGAACGCTTCACGGCCACGCCCATCGACGGCATCCCGGAGAGCGGGCAGACGTTCGTCATCTACAGTGCGCCCGCAGGCGGCGTGTTCTCGCCGGCGGCCGCCGGCGGCGCAGTCGGCGTTTCGGCCGCTTCCGGCTCCGAGGAGTCTGCAAACCTGACCGTGCAGACGGGCGCAGGTGCCTATCAGGCCGTGAAGAACGCGGACGGCACCTACTACCTGACGTGCGGCGGTCAGTATCTGACCGTGGACAGCGCCGAAAAGCTCACGTTCGAGAACGAGCCGAAGTCCGGCTCCTCCATGAGCTCGAAGTGGAAGATCGCCGACGCTGGCAAGGACTACGACGGCTTCTCCATCGCCAGCGCCGAGGTCAAGTACAATAACTACGAGATCTTCCTGGAGTTCTATACTTCCTTTAAGGCCTGGACGTACAACCCGAACAAGAACGACTGGAGCATTTACGTCTTCCGCTTCTTCTCCGTGGACGGCACGGCGGACCCGGACAACGACGGCTACATCGGCACGCGCCCCGAGGCGGGCGAGCTGCCGAAGGACGGCCAGACCGTCGTGATCTACAACGACAACGCGGGCGCCGTCATGGGCCCGCAGACGGACGATACGACTGCGCCCTCCCTCACGGGCGTCGAAGCCACGCCGAAGGGCAGCGGCATCGAGGTCGGCAACGGCGGCCTCATCTTCACCGTTCACACCGACGGCACCTACTACACGTTCGAAAATCAGGGCAAGTTCCTGCGCACGTCCGAGAACCAGTCCGACGGCTCGAACGCCGAGTGCCTGTACTTCGACACCGTCGAGAGCGACTACACCAAGTGGACGCTCGAGAAGAAGTCGGAGGGCTACATCATCTATAACAAGACGGCAAAGTACAATAACAAAAAGGTGTGCATCGAGTACTTCAGCAACGGCTTCAGCGGCTGGACCTACAACGGCAGCCTCGAGCTGTTTGCCATGAAGTTCTACCCTGTGCAGGACGAGCTGAACATTGGCTATGTTCTGAACCCGAAGGTCTCCTTCAAGGCGGCCGACGCCTATCAGGGCCTGGACTACACGTTCTCCGTCACACTGGACGACCTGTCCGACATCACGGAGATGACCGTGCAGTATCAGACGACCGGCGCTGCCGTCACCCTGACGGCCGCCTCCGTCGAGGGCAAGGTCTACACCTACACCGTCCCGATGGCCGCCCTGTCCGGCCAGATGAGCCTGAAGCTCACGGCCAGCGCAAAGAACAGCTTCGGCATGACCTATTCCGGCGAGACGACCGTGCAGGTCCTCGATGAGCCGGTGCTGACGAACGTCATGCCTGCGGCCAACGAGGCCACCGGCGCGAACAAGCGCCCGGAGATCGGCGCAGTCGCCGCCAACCTCGGCGAAGGCCCGACGTTCTCCATGAAGCTCAACGGCGAGAGCGTCACGCCCGTTCTGAAGGACGGCAGGCTCACCTACACCCCGGCGAAGGATCTGGCAGACGGCAAGTACGTCGTCGAGCTGACCGTGACCCGCAAGGACGGCAAGAAGGCCGAGAAGATCTGGTCGTTCTTTGTCGGCGAATCCGGCCTCAGCCTGTATTTCGGCCAGATGCACTCCCACACCGCGGAGTATTCCGACGGTGCTGGCACGCTCGAGGACGCTTATGAGCATGCCATGCAGGCCAAGGACGTCGACTTCCTGATCGTCACGGACCACTCGAACTACTTCGATACGAAGAGCTCCGCCACGAAGACGAGCTACTACGACCTGTCCTCGCTCGAGAAGACCGCGGACGGCACCATGACGAAGTGGGAAGAGGCCAAAAAGACTGCCGAGAAGTACAACGCCCTGTCCACGGATTTCATCGCCGCCTACGGCTACGAGATGACGTGGTCCGGCGGCCCCGGCCACACGAACACCTTCAACACCTACGGCATCGTTTCCCGCAATAACGGCGAGCTCAATGAGAAGAGCAACAGCTATGCGGGCATGCACCTGTATAACGACCTGATGGTCAACGCGAACAAGGGCCTCGATGTCAACGGCGAAGCCGTCGCGGCTGGCGTGAAGACGAAGTGGCTCGAAAATGCTCCGGTCGTCTCCCAGTTCAACCATCCGGGCACGACGTTCGGCACGTTCGATGACTTCGCGGGCTATACCCCGTCGCGCGACGTCGTTCTGAACCTCGTCGAGGTCGGCAACGGCGAAGGCGCAGTCGGCGGCAGCTCCTATTGGCCGAGCTACTCCGAGTATGACAAGGCTCTGTCCAAGGGCTGGCATGTCGCGCCGACGAACAACCAGGATAACCACAAGGGCAAGTGGGGTGACTCCAACACCTGCCGCGACGTCATCGTGACCGACGACTTCACGGAGGCCGGCCTCTATGCCGCCATGGCTGAGCGCCGCGTCTACGCCACCGAGGACCAGAACCTCGCGATCTACTATTATCTGAACGATACCCTCATGGGCGGTATCATCTCGCTCGAGGACGGCCAGACGCTCGAGACCGTCCGCGTCAAAGCGAGCATCGCCGACCCCGACGGCGAGGAGCTGGGCAAGGTCGAGGTCATCGGCGCAAACGGCATCACCGTCAAGACGTTCGAGATCTCCGGCTCGACCTATGAGCTCGACGCCGAGCTGCCGAACACCGAGCCTTACTACTACCTGAAGGTCACGCAGGCCGACGGCGACATCGCCGTGACCGCTCCTGTGTGGGTCGGCGAGGCCACGCCCATCACGGCGGATCTGAAGAACAGCACCGCCCTGAGCACGGTCGGCACCTCTGAGACCATCACCTCCACCATCACGAACGCGGCCACCGCGAACTACCAGATCAGCAAGGTCGAGCTGACCGTCACGGTGGGCGGCACGACGACGACCGTCGAGACCCAGACCCCGGCCAAGACGCTGGCTCCGGACCAGAAGGAGACGTTCTCCTTCACGTTCAAGCCCACCGCCGCCGGTGCGCAGACCCTGCGCGTGCTCTACACCGGCACCTACGAGGGCGAGGAATTCCAGTGTGCCGCAACGCTGGAGCTCAAGGTCTATGACGCGGCCGACCTCATCAACGTCGGCGTCGACCACGGCCACGACAACTACTACCTCTCCGGCGACTATGCCGGAAGCGCCGGCAACTTCATCAGCTTCTGCGCCGACAACGGCGTGAAGTGCAGCTACATCGAGGCCGGTCAGTTCACCTATGACAACCTGAAGAACTATACCCTCCTCGTTCTGACGGTCCCGTACCGCCGCAACACGGCCAAGGCCACGATGTACACCGAGGCCGAGATCGCCGCGCTGAAGCAGTACACGGACAACGGCGGCAAGGTCATCCTCTGCTCCAAGTCCGACCGCGACAACAAGTATGACAACTGCGCCGAGAACTCCAACGCCCTGCTCACCGCCATCGGTGCACACTCCCGCATTGTCAACGGCATCATCGTCGACAATGACCTGAAGGCGAACGAGGCCTACCGTCTCTACCTCTCCTCCAAGGAGAACTTCAACACCGGGCATCCGTTCACCGCGGGCGCCTACACGTCCTCGAACGCCTTCGGCACCACCCCCGCGACGGACAACCAGACCGGCTTCCAGCTCTACAACGGCGGCCCGGTCGAGGTCCTCGACGAGAGCAAGGTGCAGGTCCTCGTGCGCGGCTACCAGAGCACCTGGGGCACGCACTACGACGGCTACTTTGACGGCAGCTCCTTCGTGCCGGAGTACGACGAGTCCGTCGACGGCCGCGTGACCGTCAAGAAGGGCGACGTCAATGTCATGACCTACGAGGATCTGCCCGGCGGCGGCTGGGTCATCACCTCCGGCGTGACGTTCTTCAGCAACTACGACATCAAGAGCGATCAGGATTACGCCAACCGCTTCATCCTGCGCAACATCCTCAACTCCCTGAAGCCCGCCGAGACCGTCACGAAGATCGCGGATGTTCACAAGGCTGCGGAGAAGGAAGAATTCACGGTCGAGGGCACCGTCACGGCCAATGCCTCCGGCTATGACAAGAACACCGCGTTCTTCGACTGCATCTATGTGCAGGACGACACGCGCGGCATCAACGTCTTCCCGGTCGCGGGCAACTATGCCGAGGGCATGAAGGTCCGCGTCCACGGCGGCGTGACCTACTACTGCGGCGAGATCGAGCTGAACCTAAGCAGCGATTACAACGGCAGCATCGAGATCATCTCCGACGATATCACCCCGCTCGAGCCGCAGCTCGTCACAGCGAAGGCCGCGATGGCGGACGAGAACATCGGCAACCTGATGCGCGTCGAGGGTAAGATCACCGAGATCCACAAGACGGCAGGCGTCGTTGACAAGATCTATGTGCAGGACGAGACCGGCACGGCTCTCCTGTTCATCAACGGCTACATCACGAGCACGGACACGAGCCTCGACAAGCTCACGGTCGGCATGACCGTCAGCGGCATCGGCATCGGCTCCCGCGACGTCGATGAAGAAAGCGCCGACAGCGCCATCCTCGCCCGCCTGCGTGTGCGCGACCGCGCGGACATCCACGAGATCTCCGCACCGCACACCCACACCTGGGGCGCGTGGGAGACCACAGAGCCGGCCGGCTGCTTCCACGAGGGCAAGCAGACGCGCACCTGCTCCGGCTGCGGCGCAACGGAGACCCGCACGATCCCGGCCAATTCCGACAACTGCCCGTCCAAGGCCTTCACCGACCGTCCGGACCGGGGCTGGTACCACGAGAGCGTGGACTATGTCCTCGAGACCGGCCTCATGAACGGCAT
>NZ_JBBMFF010000093.1:0-652 GCF_040096185.1 Faecousia intestinalis
GATCACGCAGCCGCCCGCCGGGAACTGGTAGGTGTCACGCAAATCTTTTAAATGCAGCGTAACTTCACCGGGACTTTTGGAGACGATCCGGAGCGTATTGTCCTGCCAGTACACCTGCAGGTCGCTCTCCTGCCCGCCGGCCAAGTCGTAATAGAACTCGTCGGTGCTCGGAAAGACCGCTTGCTTAAAATATCCTCTTGCATTGTATGAGGTTACTTTGCCCTTCAGACGGAAGCCGGTCGTTGTCAGCTCCAGCCACTGATCATCGGTCTCGCTTTTCAGCTTGAGCAAGACAAAAACCTCATCGGACTCCACCCGCATCGAGGCGTTTTCCACCGTGACTTCAAAACGCAGCTTTCCCGTATCAGGGATCTGATAGCTCGGTATCGTTGCCGAAACACCTGCCAGCCATGTGCTCTCTTCCAGGATCTCCATTGTGGAATCTGCCGTTACCGGCGAAGCATCCTTTGTATGATACGCATCATCATATACAACATGCAGGTATTCCCCTGCCTCATTGTATAGCCAGCCGGGGATGTAGCAAGGCGATACCCAAATATTTGTCATAGGCTCCAATTTCTGCTTTGTGCAGCCGAATAAGAGCGAGGAAATCACTATTACAATTACAATAAAAATTGCTATTCCTTTATGC
>NZ_JBBMFF010000094.1:0-6937 GCF_040096185.1 Faecousia intestinalis
CCACGTCGCTTCCCTCCTCGCAATGACAAACCTTTGGCTTTCACCGTTTTATCGACAGCCTGTCCTGATCGCCGCCGATGCGCCGGGCCCGGCTGTCCCCTCCCCTACCATATCATCCGATCACTGCACCCCATACCGTTCCTGCAGCGTCTGCACCATGTCCCGGTATGTGTCATAGCACCGCTCCATCTCGCCGCGCTGCAGCGCCGCATAGCACGGGCCGAGCCAGCGGCTCCGGATCTCGGCATAGCGCGCCGGAGCATCGTCGCAGTATTCCACGCCCGCCACGATGGACGGTGCAACGGCATAATACTCCGTGATGCGCTCGGGGCCGTCCGGCCTCTGCCGCAGCCAGCCGTCGCGGAACGCGCGGAAGGCCGTCAGCTCCGCGCAGTCGTCGGGCTTGCCCTCGGCGGCGCACGTCGCCGTCGTGATGAAGCAGAAGCGGAACTTCTTGAACCCGCCCGCGAGCGTGTCATAGTCGCCCGGCCTCCACAGCTGCTTCGGCCAGCGCGCGAGCCACTGCGTCTGCAGCTGCGTGCGCAGCGGCTCGGCCAGCTCCAGCTGCAGCTTGCGCAGCAGCGGCGTGAAGAAAATGGCCAGCGCGACCTTCGTGTCGAAAAACACATTGTCCCGCGTGCGCCTGCCCCAGCGCGGGTCCTTCTCCATATGGGCGGCAAGGCCGTCCAGCATCACGGCCGCCGCATGCCCGGCCAGTGCCTCGGCCCCGCCGGGATACCCGGCGCAGCAGGCGTCCAGCTGCAGCAGCAGGGGAGTATTGTCCTGCTCATACTGCGCGAACGTCGGGAAAAAGTCCTTTTTGCCGATGCGCAGGTGCAGGTCCGGATAGCGCGTGATGCAGCCGGGCAGCTGCGCGAGCAGCTCCTCAACGGCCTCCGCCTGCACGGGTTTTGCCTGCAGGGCCTCGGTGCGCATACGCGCCCCGCAGTACAGGCAGGAAAATTCCTCCAGCTCTGCCGGGATCTCCAGCTTTTTTCCGCATTGCGGGCATACGCCCCGGATCGTATCCGCCATTGTGATTCCTCCAGATAAACATTAAACATTGTAATTATTGTAGGGGAGGGACATGTCCCTCCCGGCGCTGCACTGTCGATTCGTACAGGCCACCGATAAAAACGTAAAAACCAATTGCGTCTGTAGCGGCGCTCCCTGAGCGCCATGCAGGCCGGCAATGATCACGGCACAAATTCATCGGCGCAAGGCTCCCAAGTTTGTCATTCCGAGGAGCAACGCGACGTGGGAATCTCGCAGAATATGGTCGGATAACAAGGCATTCCCGGCGAAATCGTAACTGCCTTCCCGAGATTGCCACGTCGGCTGCGCCTCCTCGCAATGACAAATCGGGGCTGCATGCCGTTTTATCGTCAGCCTGTTCGGATCGGCAGCATTGCGCCTGGCCCGGCTGTCCGCTCCCCTGCAGCGTGCTTTGCCGTCCTTTTTCGGCAAAATTATGAACTTTTTGCAAAACGATAAAAAAGGATTGATTTTGTCCGAAAAAAATCGTAATATATAGATGCGAAACTACGGGAAACGTAGTGCAGAAGTAATTTCACGGCTGCTCCGGCAGCCGGACAGTTCAAAGAAAGAGGTAATCCAAAATGGCTGAAATCGATCTGAAGCAGTATGGGATCACCGGCACCACCGAGATCGTGCACAATCCTTCCTACGAGATGCTCTTCGCGGAAGAGACCAAGCCCGAGCTCACCGGCTACGAAAAGGGCCAGGTCAGCGAGCTGGGTGCCGTGAACGTTATGACCGGTATCTACACCGGCCGTTCCCCCAAAGACAAGTACATCGTCGTGGACGAGAACTCCAAGGACACCGTGTGGTGGACGTCCGACGCCTACAAGAATGACAACCATCCCATGACCGAAGAGACCTGGAAGGCGGTCAAGGACATCGCTCTGAAGGAGCTGGGCAGCAAGCGCCTGTTCGTCGTCGACGCATTCTGCGGCGCGAACAAGGACACCCGCATGGCCATCCGCTTCATCGTCGAGGTCGCATGGCAGGCCCACTTCGTCACCAACATGTTCATCAAGCCGACGGAGGAGGAGCTGAAGAACTTCAAGCCGGACTTTGTCGTCTACAACGCCTCCAAGGCGAAGGTCGAAAACTACAAGGAGCTCGGCCTGAACTCCGAGACCTGCGTGGCCTTCAACATCACCTCCCGTGAGCAGGTCATCATCAACACCTGGTACGGCGGCGAGATGAAGAAGGGCATGTTCTCCATGATGAACTACTACCTGCCGCTCAAGGGCCTGGCCTCCATGCACTGCTCCGCCAACACCGACATGAACGGCGAGAACACCGCCATCTTCTTCGGTCTGTCCGGCACCGGCAAGACCACGCTGTCCACCGATCCGAAGCGCCTTCTCATCGGCGACGACGAGCACGGCTGGGACGACAACGGCGTGTTCAACTTCGAGGGCGGCTGCTACGCCAAGGTCATCAACCTTGACAAGGATTCCGAGCCTGACATCTACAATGCCATCAAGCGCAATGCCCTGCTTGAGAACGTCACGCTCGACGAGAACGGCAAGATCGACTTTGCCGACAAGTCCGTCACCGAGAACACCCGCGTCTCCTACCCGATCAACCACATTCAGAACATTGTCCGCCCGATCTCCTCTGCGCCCGCTGCGAAGAACGTCATCTTCCTGTCCGCAGATGCCTTCGGCGTTCTGCCTCCCGTTTCCGTCCTGACCCCGGAGCAGACGAAGTACTACTTCCTCTCCGGCTTCACTGCGAAGCTGGCCGGCACCGAGCGCGGCATCACCGAGCCGACCCCGACGTTCTCCGCCTGCTTCGGCCAGGCCTTCCTCGAGCTGCATCCGACGAAGTACGCCGAAGAGCTCGTCAAGAAGATGGAAAAGAGCGGCGCAAAGGCCTATCTGGTCAACACCGGCTGGAACGGCACCGGCAAGCGCATCTCCATCAAGGACACCCGCGGCATCATCGACGCCATCCTGAGCGGCGCGATCCTGAACGCCCCCACGAAGAAGATCCCGTACTTCAATTTCGAGGTCCCCACGGAGCTGCCCGGCGTCGATCCGAAGATCCTCGATCCGCGCGACACCTATGCTGATGCTTCCCAGTGGGACGAGAAGGCAAAGGATCTGGCCTCCCGCTTCGTTAAGAACTTCGTTAAGTACGAAGGCAACGAAGCCGGCAAGGCTCTGGTCGCCGCAGGCCCGAAGGCTGAGTAATTGCATATTTTCCGAACAGGCCGCAGCAATGCGGCCTGTTTTTTACTGCCGGAAAATCCCTTCAGGCTTTTCCGGCAATCGGACCGCAGTCCGCTGCGCGCACGGATCGTCCGCCTGCGGGCGGCGAACTCTGCGAGGCTTTTTTGCACACCGAAATGGACTTGCGATGCGCCTGCGCATCCCCTGTCACGCAAAATTCTCTGCGCCGGGGGCTACCATTTCCCCGTCAAAGCTGGTATAATGGAAAAAAATCTGCTTGCAGCAGGGAAGGGAGCATATTATGGGTCTGATCAAAGCCGGTGTCGGCTCGCTCGGCGGTACGCTCGCCGATCAATGGAAGGAATTTTTCTACTGCGACGCGTTGTCGCCGGAGGTGCTGGCCGTCAAGGGCCAAAAGCGCGTCTCCGGGCGCAGCTCCAACACGAAGGGCAGCGACAACATCATCTCCAACGGCTCCGTCATTGCCGTGGCGGACGGCCAGTGCATGATGATCGTGGAGCAGGGCAAGGTCGTAGAATTCTGCGCCGAGCCGGGCCAGTTCGTCTTTGACGCCTCGACGGAGCCGAGCATCTTTACCGGCTCATTCGGCAAGAGCCTGCTCGATACGTTCAAGACCGTCGGCCGCCGCTTCACGTTCGGCGGAGACACGGGCAAGGACCAGCGCGTTTACTACTTCAATACCAAGGAGATCGTGGACAACAAGTTCGGCACGGCCACCCCGATCCCCTTCCGCGTTGTCGACCGCAACATCGGGCTGGACATCGACGTGTCCGTCCGCTGCAACGGCGTGTATTCCTACAAAATTTCCGACCCCATGCTGTTCTACACGCATGTGTGCGGCAATGTCGAGGGCGACTACAAGCGCTCCGAGATCGACAGCATGCTCAAGACGGAGTTCATCAGCGCGCTGCAGCCCGCCTTTGCCCGCATCTCCGAGCTGGAGGTCCGCCCGAGCGCCCTGCCCGCCCACGCCGAGGAGCTTTCGACGTTCATGAACGAGACGCTCTCACGCAAGTGGGGCGAGCTGCGCGGCCTGCAGGTCGTCTCCATTGCCATGAACCCCATCAGCCTCCCCGAGGAGGACGCAGAGCTCATCAAGCAGGCACAGCGCACGGCCATGCTGCGCGATCCGTCCATGGCGGCCGCCACACTCACGGGTGCACAGGCCGAGGCCATGAAGACCGCCGCCGGGAACAAGAACGGCGCGATGATGGGCTTCATGGGCATGGGCATGGCCCAGCAGGCAGGCGGCCTCAATGCGCAGGAGCTTTATGCCATGGGCCAGCAGCAGAAGGCTGCACCGGCTGCACCGGCTGCAGACGGCTGGAAATGCAGCTGCGGCGCAACGGCGACGGGCAACTTCTGCCCGAGCTGCGGGGCAAAGAAGCCGCAGCCTGCCGCAAACGGCTGGACGTGCACCTGCGGCCAGAGGAACACCGGAAAATTCTGCTCCGCCTGCGGCAAGCCGCGCCCTGCCGAGGGCTGGACCTGCGCCTGCGGCACGGTAAATCAGGGCAAGTTCTGCCAGAACTGCGGTGCGAAGAAGCCCGCGAACGAGCCGCAGTACCGCTGCGACAAGTGCGGCTGGCAGCCGGAGGATCCGCGCCATCCGCCGAAATTCTGCCCCGAGTGCGGCGACCCCTTTGACTTCAACGATCAGGTCTGACGAAAGGGTGGGAACCTCGCATGGCTGAAACGATCCAGTACAAATGCCCCTGCTGCGGCGGCCGCCTGGAATTCGACAGCGGCCTGCAAAAGATGAAGTGCCCGTACTGCGACACGACCTTCGACGTAGAGACGCTCGAGGGCTACGACGACGCGCTGAAGCAGGACGCCGCGGACGACATGCACTGGGACGCGGCGCAGCAGCCGTGGGACGACGTGCAGATGGGCGTTTACACCTGCAAGAGCTGCGGCGGCGAGCTGGTGTGCGACGAGAGCACCGCCGCGACGGCCTGCCCGTTCTGCGGCAATCCCATCGTGCTGACCGGCCGCCTGTCCGGCGACCTGAAGCCCGACTACGTCATTCCCTTCAAGCTCGACAAAAAGGCGGCCGAGGCCGCCCTGCGCAACCATATGAAGGGCAAGCGCCTTCTGCCGAATCTGTTCCGCAGCGAAAACCGCATCTCCGAGGTCAAGGGCGTGTATGTGCCGTTCTGGCTGTTCGACGCCGACGCCGACGCCCACATCCGCTACCACGCGACGCGCATCCGCACCTGGAGCGACCGCGACTATGACTACACCGAGACGCAGCACTATGCCATCCTGCGCAGCGGCGACCTCAGCTTCACCCACGTCCCGGTGGACGGCTCTTCCCGCATGCCGAACGACCTGATGGAATCCATCGAGCCGTTTGACTTCTCCAGCGCGGTCGATTTTCAGACGGCCTACCTGTCCGGCTATCTCGCCGACCGCTATGATGTGAACGCAGACGACAGCATCGGCCGCGCGAACGAGCGCGTGAAAAAGAGCACGGAGTCCGTGTTCGCCTCGACCGTCGTGGGCTATCACACCGTCGTGCCCGAGAGCACATCCGTCCGCCTGGCCAACGGCAGGGTGCACTATGCGCTCTACCCCGTGTGGCTGCTGAACACCGTATGGAACGGCAAAACGTTCTCGTTCGCCATGAACGGCCAGACCGGCAAATTCGTCGGCGACCTTCCCGTCGACAAGGGGAAAAAGTGGCGCTGGTTCGGTCTGGTCAGCGGCATCGCGGCAGCGGCAGCCTATGGCCTTGTGTGCCTGTGGCAGCTGCTGCACTGAGGGAGGGCACGGATATGAAACGAACGCTTACCCTGCTCACGCTGCTGCTTGCCCTGCTGGCGCTGCTCGTCCTGCCCGCTGCTGCGGCGGACCTGCCCCGGCTGGTGGACAACGCAGACCTGCTGATGGCGGATGACGCGGAAGCGCTGCTGGCCGACCTCGACAGCCGCAGCGAGGCGCTGCAGTTTGACATCGTCATCGTGACCGTCGACTCGCTCGACGGCGAAACGCCGCGAGATTACGCAGAGGACTTCTTCTGGTACAACAACTACGGCCTCGGCGAGGACCGCGACGGCGCGCTCCTGCTCGTGGCCATGGACACGCGCGACTGGTACATCGCCACGCATGGCTTCGGCATCACCGCCATCACGCCCGCCGGGCGAGAGGCCATGGTAGACCGCTTCCTGCCCCAGCTCTCGAACGCCGAATATGCCGCGGCATTTTCCACGTTCGCGGAGGAATGTGAGGATTATGTCAACCAGGCGAGAGACGGCTCGGCCTACGACACGGGGAACCTGCCTGACGAGCCGTTTGAAGCGCCGGGCTTCCTGTGGGTCGTGGCCTGCCTGCTGTTCGGCGCACTCATCGGCGGCATCACGGTCGGCGTGATGGCAGCGAAGCACAAGACGGTGCGCCGCCAGCCCGCTGCGAACAGCTATGTTGTGCAGGACAGCCTGCACCTGACGCAGCAGTCCGACCTGTTCCTCTATGCCAACACGACGCGCACGGCGCGCCCGAAGGACAACGACCGCAGCGGAAGCGACGCGCATTCCGGCTCCGGCGGCTCGTCGTTCGGCGGCGGAGGAGGAAAGTTCTAGGGCAGCACCCGAGAATATGCACCAAGCCGGAGGCACTGCCTCCGGCTTGCGGTGGTTTTATGGGAAAATGAGGGTATCGATGGAGCGTTGTAGGGGAGCGGCATGCCGCGCCCGGCGCAGCCCCGGCAC
>NZ_JBBMFF010000095.1:0-9640 GCF_040096185.1 Faecousia intestinalis
GAACGCGAAAGGACACCCTGACGGTTTCCTTTCACACTTTTCTTCCCTCCGAAACTTTTGGCTTGGCAGGTTTTTTGGCAGTCTGGCTTGCCGCTTTCCCGGAACTGTGGTATAATCATCTCGAAATTTTTGTTGTACGGAGTATGAAGCACCATGCCGGGAATCACCCTAACCGAAGAAGAGGTCCGCAAGCTCACCTCCTGCGGCAATCCGGATGCCGCAGTTTTATTTTTATACCGCAAGGCAGAACTGCCGCGCGAAACGGCGCTGGCTGCCCTGCACTTCACCGTCCCGCGCATGGTCGGCGCGACGGACACGCTGCGCCAGCTGGGCCTGTGGCAGGAGGAGCGCCCGGTGCATCCCACGCCGGAGCGCCCGCAGTACACCGAAGAGGACCTGAAGCGCGAGCAGCAGGCGGGCGACGGCCGCTTCCGCAATCTCGTCGGCGAGGCGCAGCGCCGTCTCGGCCGCACGCTCTCCACGGAGGAGCTGAAGATCCTGCTCTCGCTCATCGATTATCTCCGCCTGCCGACGGAGGTCGTGGGCGTGCTGCTCTATTACTGTCTGGAGCGCAGCCGCCGCCGCGATTCGCGCGCGCCGTCCATGCGCGCCATTGAAAAAGAGGCCTACCGCTGGGCGGATGAGGGCATCGACACGCTGGAGACTGCCTCGTTCTACGTGCAGCAGCAGCTGCGGCTCCACACCCGTGTGCAGCAGCTGCGCCAGCTGCTGCAGATCGACCAGCGCCGCCTGACTCCCGCGGAGGAGAAATATCTGGTCTCGTGGATCCGGATGGGCTTCCGCGACGACACGATCCGCATGGCCTATGAGCGCACCTGTCTGAACACCGGGGCACTCAAATGGGCGTACATGAATTCCATTCTGACAAGCTGGCACGAGCAGAACCTGCACACGCCGGAGGAAATTCTCGCCGGGGACGCCCCGCGCAAGCCGGAGCAGCGCCGCGCCAGCGCCTATCAGCAGCATGACGCCGCGCTGAGCCCACTGGCGCAGGAGGCCGTGGCCCGCATGCTGGCAGAGGAGGACGATTGAGATGGCATACAGCGAACAGGTGCTCCATCGCGCCCGCGCACGGCTGGAGCAGGCCAAGGCGGAGCGCGAGCAGGAGAACGCCGCCCACAGAGCGGACGCCTATGCCCGCTATCCCCGTCTGGCCGAGATCGACAACGAGCTGCGCCGCACCATGGCCGAGCTGATGGCCGCGGCCCTGCAGCGCGGCGAGGACCCGTCGCAGGCCGTCGCCGCCGTCCGGGAAAAGAATCTCGCGCTCCAGCGGGAGCGGAGCTGGATCCTCGAGGCCGGGGATTTTGACGACGGCTATCTGGACGACACGCCCGTGTGCGCCAAGTGCGGCGGGCGCGGCTATGTCGGCGCGCAGATGTGCTCGTGCCTGCGCGAGCTGTGCCGGCAGGAGCAGAAAAAGGAGCTGACGAGCCTGCTCGGCAGCGGGCGGGAAACGTTTGAAAATTTCCGGCTCGACCTCTATCCCGCCGAGTATTCCGAGAGCGTGCGCACCAGTCCCCGTGCCCTCATGCAGCGGAATTTCAACCACTGCCGGAAGTATGCGCAGAATTTCACGATGCAGTCCGGGAACATGCTGTTCTCCGGCGCAACGGGCCTCGGCAAGACGTTCCTGTCCGCCTGCATCGCGCGCACGGTGGCCGACCGCGGCTACAGCGTCGTATACGACACGGCCATTCACCTGTTTTCCGATTTTGAAGCGGAAAAATTTGGCATGTCGCAGGAGGAAAACCGCGGGCTTTCCCAGCGCTACCTGCAGTGCGACCTGCTCATCATCGACGACCTTGGCACGGAAATGACGACGCAGTTCGTCTGCTCCGCCCTGTACCATGTGGTAAACACCCGCCTGATGGAATCGCGCCCGACGATCATCTCCACGAATCTGACGCCGGAGCAGCTGTCCGTGCGCTATTCCCCGCAGATCGCCTCGCGCCTGCTCGGCACCTATCGCCTGATCCAGTTCGTCGGGCAGGATATCCGGCGGCTTTAACATTTTGAAATTTCTATCCGCACAGGATAAAAACGGTCCGGCCGTGTCTGCAGAGTCCTGCAGCGCGGCCGGTCGCATTTTTTAACAAGGGAATTCCGCCGGGATTTTCTAAGCCGTTTCTTCGATTTCCGCGCCATATTAACAGCGAGAAAAACGCGGGAGGACGAAATAATGAATCGAATTTTCAAGCAATTGGCAGCCGTCCTGCTGGCGCTCGTGCTTCTGGCGGGCACGGCGCTGGCGGCGCTGCCGGATAGGCTCATCCCCGGCGGGCAGGCCATCGGCCTGCAGCTGCAGACGGACGGCGTTTCCATCGTGGAGCTGGCGCAGGACAACCCCTGCGCGCGGGAGGCGGGCCTACGCCGCGGTGACGTCATCCGCGCCATTGACGGCGAGCGGGTCAGCACAGTCCGGCAGGTCACGGCAGCCGTCTCCGCCTCGGGCGGGCAGGCGCTGACCATCCGCTATGAGCGCGGCGGCAAGGCAGCCGAAACGGCCGTGCAGCCCCAGAGAACCGCGGACGGCTGGCGGCTGGGCGTGTTTGTCCGTGACAGCATCACCGGCATCGGCACCGTCACCTATTATGACCCGGAGAACGGCACGTTCGGCGCGCTCGGCCACGGTGTCTGCGACAGCAGCGCCCTGCTCCCGCTGCGCAGCGGCCTTGCCCTGCCCGCCGCCGTCACATCGGTCACGCGCGGCGAGGTCGGAACGCCCGGCGCGCTGCACGGGGCTGTGACGGGGCGCAGCCCATGCGGAACGATCCGCAGCAACACGGAGCGCGGCATTTTCGGCACCATGGCGCCGCCGCAGGACGCTTCCCCGCTGCCCACGGCCGCCGCCGCGCAGGTCCACACCGGCAGCGCGACGATCCTCTCCAACGTTTCCGGCACGGAGACGCGCGAATATGCCGTGCAGATCGTCTCCGTCGAGCCGGATGAGCCGCAGGGGCGCAATCTCCGGCTGGCCGTTACGGACGACGCGCTGCTGGCACAGACCGGCGGCATCGTGCAGGGCATGAGCGGCAGCCCCATCCTGCAGGACGGGCGGCTCGTCGGCGCGGTCACGCATGTTCTGGTCAATGAGCCGGCGGCGGGCTACGGCATCCTGATCGAAAATATGCTGGCCGCAGCAGGGTAGCATAAAAAGAACGTAAAACAGATGGCTGCCGGACTGCAAAGGATTCTTGCAGCCTGTTGCAGGAATCCTTTTCAAAGGCCTTTCTGCTGCGGCAAGCTGCAGGTATGAACGGGGATTGTGGCGTTTTTCCTGCATGATACGCGTTACAGCCTGAACCGTCTGTCAGCGGCAGACGGTTTCTTTTTCTTTTTCTGCAGAAAACAGCATGGACGCAGCTGCCGGATTTCGATACAATGTGTGAAAAAAATCGGGTTAACTCCCTATTCCCAACGAAACCATCCCGCAGATTTTCCGTCTGCATAAACAGAATGCTTCTGCAGCCGCAGAGGCGCGGCAGGAGGCACGAGACCTATGGGCGACGACGAGATTTTGCAGCTGTTCTACCACCGGGTAGAATACGCCATCAGCGCGGTGGAGGAAAAATACGGCAGGCTCTGCCGCTCCGTTGCGCGCGGCATCCTGAAGGATGAGCGCGACGTGGAGGAGTGCGTAAACGACACCTGCATGCGCGCATGGAACGCCATCCCGCCGGAAAAGCCGCGCTCGCTCGAGGCCTATCTTGTGCGCATCACGCGCAACCTGGCGCTCGACCGCTATGCCTATCATCACTCGCAGAAGCGCGAGACCGCGCTGACGGAGGCCTATGAGGAGCTGGAGGCCTGCCTGCCGCTGGCAAAGGACGGCCCGGAGGAGGCCGCCATGGTGCAGGAGCTGCAGCGCACACTCAATGATTTTCTGCGCGCACAGCCAGAGGATGCCCGGCGGTTTTTCCTGCGGCGCTACTGGTACGGCGAGAGCATCGCCGAGATCGCCGAGGCCTGCGGCGCAAGCTCCGGGCGCATCCGCAGCTCGCTGTTCCGCACCCGCGCACGGCTCCGCAGGAGGCTTGAAGAGGAAGGAGTATTTCTATGAAGCAGGATGATCGGTTTTTCCGCCTGATGCACGCCGTGGACGACGATCTGCTCGAGGAGGCCATGCAGCCGGTGCGCCGCCGCAGGCACGTCTGGATCCCGCTTGCGGCCGCGGCCTGCCTGTGCATCGCCGCCGCGCTGGCTGCCGTGCCGCTGCTGCGCGCTCCGGCCCGGCAGGATGTGCAGCCGGACGGCACGCAGAAGCAGTCCGGCACGAGCGCAACGGAGGCAGCTGTACCCTCCTCCGTCACAACCGATGCAAAGGCGATCATGGACCTCGGCTATACGCTGGCCGTCCCGGCGGATTCGCAGGACGTGGTCTATTCTCTGGTCCCGACGGATTCCGACATTCCCATGGCGCAGGTATGCTATGTGAGCAGCGGGATCAGATATACGGCGCGCTCCCTGAAGACGGACTCCGCCGCCGATCTGACCGGTTCATCGGCAAACTGGACGCAGGAGCTGTCCTGGAGCGACGCCGGTCTTGCCATGGACCTGCGCACGGACGGTGAGGAGAGCTGGGTTGGCTGGTATGCCGGAAGCACGGGAACACAGTGGGCGCTCGGTGCCGAGGATTCGGCGCAGAGCGTGCTGCATAGCGCCTGCGGCATTCTGAAAACACTGGGCTACGATGTCGTCGTCGCCCCGGAGGATGCGGAGAACGTGACCTACAGCGTTCTGGAGATCGACGGGCAGACCGTGGCGGAGACGGCGTTCACGCTGGACGGCATTTCCTACCGCTGGCACGTCGGCACGGGTGACTCGGAGGACCCGGAACGTCTGGTAGACCTCTCCGGCTCAGAGCGCGTCTATCCGCACACGGTGGAGACGACCATCCGCTGGTGCCGGGCCGAGCTTTCGGACGATCCCGGCAATGCGGGCTGCAAGCTCATCTGGATCGATATCGCGCCGGGACTTGCCTACAGCCTTGAGACGGACGGCACGGTACCGCCCGAAGCGCTGCAGGAGCTGGCAGAGTCGCTGTTTGTCCCCGCGCAGGGAGAATAAATAACGGGTTATTAACGAACCATTTGGGGCTTGCTGCGGTGTTCGCAGCAAGCCCGTTTTTTATCCGACGATCGTCCCAGGCGCGTCTGAGAACGCAGAGCAGACCTCCAGCACGACGTGCTCCCGGCGCGCCAGCTCCACGCAGCGGTCATGCAGCACGCGCGCTCCGCCGCGGGCCAGCAGAAGCATATCATCATAGGAGATGCGGCCGTATTTCACGGCGTCGGGATGCAGGCGCGGGTCGCGGTCATAGACACCGTCGACATCCGTATAAATGCGGCAGAGATCGGCGTGCAGGAAGGCCGCCAGCGCGACCGCCGTCGTATCGGAGCCGCCGCGGCCGAGCGTCGTGATATCCCCGGCGGCGTCCACGCCCTGAAAGCCCGCTGCCAGCACGACGCGCCCGGCCCGCAGCTCCCGCTCGATGCGGTCGCCGCGCAGGCCCAGCACCCGGGCGCTGCCGTGGCTGCCGTCCGTCTGCAGGCCCATCTGCCAGCCGCACAGGCTCACAGCCGGGACGCCGAGACGCGCCAGCGCCAGCGCGCACAGGCTGACGGAGACCTGCTCGCCCGTGGACAGCAGGCTGTCCGCCTCCCGCCCGGCGCAGTCCGGGTCGATCTCCCGCCCGCGTGCAAGCAGGGCATCCGTTGCGCCTGCCTGCGCCGAGAGCACGGCGACGACCTCGTCCCCGGCGCGGTGGGCCGCGGCGATGCGCCGTGCCGCGCGGTACAGCCGCCGTGTGTCGCCGACGGACGTGCCGCCGAACTTATAAATGACACGAGCCAAGAAAATTCCTCCTTTCCCGCTGCATTCTATGCCGCCGCGACACGCGCTGCCACGAAATGAGTTTACTTCCGACCTGTTTTGTGGTAAACTTATCAAAGTGTTTTTTGTGAGGTGAGAGCCAGTGCGCTCCGGCTTTGCGCGCCTGCATCCGCTGGTGGACCTGACGTTCTTCGTGCTGGTGCTTGCGTTTGCCATGTTTCTATCCCATCCGGCCGTGCAGCTTGCGGGGCTGGTGTGCGCGGCGCTGTTCGCCCTGCGCTGCACCGGTCGGGGCTTCGGCCGCCGGATGGCCATGCTGCTGCCGCTGATGCTGCTGGCGGCGGTCGTCAATCCGCTCGTATCCCATCAGGGCGTGACCGTCCTGTTCCGTTTCCCTTCCGGAAACGCCTGCACGCTGGAATCCGTGCTCTACGGCATCTCCGCCGCCGTGCGGCTCGGCACGGCCGTGCTCTGGTTCATGGGGTGGAACGCCGTGATGACGTCCGATAAATTTGTCTATCTGTTCGGCAGGATCCTGCCGTCGCTGTCCCTGACGCTGTCCATGGGCCTGCGCTTCGTGCCGCGCCTGCTGCGGCGCACGCGCGAGGTCGCACAGGCGCAGAAGCTGGCCCGGCCCGCGGAGCGCGGCTGGCTGGCGGGCATCCGCCGCGCCGGTCGCGTCGTGTCCATCGTGGTCACCTGGGCACTGGAAAATGCCCTCGACACGGCGGACTCCATGAAGAGCCGCGGCTACGGTCTGCCGAAGCGAACGGCGTTTTCCCTGTTCCGCTTTACCCTGCGGGACGGCATCTGTCTCGGCGTGCTGGCCACGCTGGGCGGGATCGTTCTGGCCGGGAGCCTGACCGGCGGGCTGAAATGGTGGTACTACCCCGCGCCCGGCGGCGCGGCCGGTGTACAGGCCGCGGTCTGGACGGCAGCCTTCACGCTGCTGGCCGCATTTCCCCTGATCTTTGACGCAAAGGAGGCGATCCAATGGCGGGCATCACGGTCTCGCACCTGAGCTTTACCTATCCGCAGGAGACGGTCTCTGCCCTGCAGGACGTCTCGTTTTCCGTGGAGGAGGGCGAGTTCCTCACGCTTATTGGCCCGTCCGGCGGCGGCAAATCGACGCTGCTGCGCGCGCTGAAGCCCGCGCTGACGCCGCACGGCAGCTTTACGGGCGAGATCTCCTTCTTCGGCGAGCCGCTTTCCGCTCTCGATGCACGGCGGCAGGCCGCCGAGATCGGCTTTGTGCTGCAGAAGCCGGACGACCAGATCGTCACGGACCGTGTGTGGCACGAGCTGGCCTTCGGCATGGAGAGCCTTGGCTTTTCCACGCCGGTCATCCGCCGCCGCGTGGCGGAGATGGCGAGCTTTTTCGGCATTGAGGAGTGGTTCTCCCGCCCGGTGGAGGCCCTGTCCGGCGGGCAGAAGCAGCTTCTGAATCTGGCCTCCGTCATGGCGCTGCAGCCGCGCGTACTGCTGCTCGACGAGCCGACATCCCAGCTCGACCCCATTGCGGCCGCCGATTTTCTGAACGCCGTGGCGCGCATCCGCCGCGAGCTCGGCACAACGGTCATCCTGAGCGAGCACCGGCTGGAGGAAGCCCTGCCGCTGTGCGACCGCGTGCTGGCGCTGGAGCAGACCGTTCTGGCCCACGGCACGCCGCAGGAGGTCAGCCGCGCCCTGCGCGCGGCAAAAAGCCCCGTTTATTTCTCCATGCCGACGCCGGTACGCGTCAGCGGCTCCGTCGGTGCGGACAAGTGCCCCGTGACCGTGACGGAGGGGCGGCAGTGGCTGGCGGGCTACGCCGCCGCGCACCCGCTGGCAGACGTTCCGCCGCGCAGGCTCCGCCCCGCCGGAGAGGAGCTGCTCGGCCTGAAGGACGTCTGGTTCCGCTATGAAAAGGACGGCGAGGACGTGCTGCAGGACCTGAGCTGCAGCTTTGCCCGCGGCCAGCTGACTGCCCTGCTCGGCGGCAACGGCAGCGGCAAGACGACGACGCTGAGCCTGCTGGCCGGTCTGCGCCGCCCGCTGCGCGGCAAGCGCTTCTGCCGGACCGAGCGCATCGGCCTTCTGCCGCAGGACCCGCAGATGCTCTTTGACCGCGCCACGGTCCGTGATGAGCTGCGGGAGCAGCTCGCCTCCCTGCCGGAGGCGGAGCAGGCGCGGCGCATGCAGGAAATGGCCTGCTTCTGCCGTCTGGAGGGCCTGCTGGACCGGCATCCCTACGATCTTTCCGGCGGCGAACAGCAGCGCGCCGCGCTGGCCAAGCTGCTGCTGGCCGGGCCGGAGCTTCTGCTGCTCGACGAGCCGACAAAGGGCATGGACGCGCAGGTCAAGCGCGAGCTGGCCGCGATCCTGAACGGTCTGCTGGAGCAGGGCGCGACGGTCGTCATGGTCAGCCACGACGTTGAATTCTGCGCGCAGTATGCCGACCGCTGCCTTCTGATGTTTGACGGCTCCATCGCGGCCGAGGGCGGCCCGACGGACTTCTTCGCCGGGAACCACTTCTATACGACGGCCGCGAACCGCATGGCCCGCCGCCTGCTGCCGCAGGCCGTGACGTGCGAGGAGCTGATCGCCGCCTGCGGCGGCACGGAGACCCCGCCCCCGGAGCGGCGTGAGCCGCCCGCAGCCCCGCCGAAGGACCTGCTGCACCCGCCGGAGGCCAAGCCGCTGCCGCACTGGCGCAGCCTCGGCGCGCTCGGGCTGCTCGGCTGCGTCGTCACGCTGTTCCTGCAGCTGACGCACAAAATCTCGATCCCGTTTCTGGCTGCCGTGCCGCAGGGCGCGCTGTGCGTGGGGCTGGCGGTCCTTCTCGTCGGCGCGATGCTGCTCGTCTCGCGCAGGACGGGCCGCGCCTCGGAGGCAGGCCCGCGCAGGCATTTGACCAAGCGGACGTGGGTCTCGCTCGGCGTGATCGCACTGGCTGTTCCCGCGACGATCCTCTGCGGCGTGTATCTGCTGGGCGACCGGAAATATCTGTTCATCTCGCTGCTCGTGCTGCTGGAGGTCATGCTGCCGTTCGCCCTGCTGTTCGAGCGGCGCGGCCCGACGGCGCGAGAGCTCGTGCTGCTGGCCGTGCTCTCGGCCCTGTGCGTGGCCGGGCGCGCGGCGTTCTCCGCCCTGCCGCAGTTCAAGCCGGTGCTGGCCCTTGTCATCGTCAGCGGCGTGGCCCTCGGCGGCGAGGCGGGCTTCCTTACGGGGGCGCTTGCCATGCTGCTGTCGAACGTCATGTACGGGCAGGGGCCGTGGACGCCGTGGCAGATGTTCGCCATGGGCCTGTGCGGTTTTCTGGCGGGCGTGCTGTACCGCCGCGGGCTGCTGCGGCGCGGCCGCGTGAGCCTGTGCATCTACGGCGCGCTGTCTGCCCTTCTGATCTACGGCGTGCTGATGAACGTCTCGTCCGCCCTGCTGTGGCAGAGCCCGGTGAGCTGGGCCACGATCGGGGCCTATCTGCTCTCCGGCTTCCCGGTGGACTGCGTCCACGCCGCGGCGACGGTCTGCTTCCTGTGGCTGTTCGGTGAGCCGATGCTCGAAAAGCTCGACCGCATCAAGGTCAAATACGGTCTTCTCGCCTAGCTTTATGCGGGTCATTATTATGTTCTTTCGGGCTGCGCCGCACAATTGATCGAGAGCATTCGCCGAGAGATTTTTGGTCGAGCCAAGGTTTGGGAAGTGCAGGCGTACTTTGTGTGCCCGCGAGGGGCATGCCGCATCCGTAAGGCGGCAGAGCCGCCAACGGCTGCGCAATACTCCAAACTTTCCGAACCGATGGATC
>NZ_JBBMFF010000096.1:0-1144 GCF_040096185.1 Faecousia intestinalis
CTGGAGCAGAAAATTGCCCACGGCGGACACCCCGTCCTCCGCTGGATGATGGACAACATCTTCATCCGCACCGACCCGGCAGGCAACATCAAGCCGGACAAGGAAAAATCCACAGAGAAAATCGATGGTGCTGTGGCAACGATTATGGCACTTGACAGAGCTATACGCTGTGGCAATGAGAATGTAGAGAGCGTATACGACACAAGAGGGTTGCTGTTTATCTGAAATTGTAAACTTCTTGCGAATTGCTTGCATATCGCAAGCAAAAGTGGTATACTATATTCGCAAGGAGGCGATAAGCTATGGCAAGAACTTCTAATGTATTCGCTCGTGTAGAGCCTGAAATCAAAGAGCAGGCCGAACAGGTACTGGATCAACTGGGTATCCCGATGTCCAATGCGGTCAGTATGTTCCTGCGGCAAATCGTTCTGCAGCGCGGCATTCCGTTCGAGGTGAAACTACCGGAGCGCAAACCGGTAGCTTTCGGGTCTTTGACGAAGGAGCAGCAGGATGCAGAGCTTGAGAAAGGCATGGCGGATATCCGTGCCGGTCGCACCCATTCTGCGCAAAGCGTCATGGATGAACTGAAAAGAGACTACGGCGTATGAATTGGGAAGTAGAATTCACCGACCAGGCAAAACAGGACCTTCGAGATATTCTGGACTATATCACCTATGAGCTGCAGGAACCGCAGGTCGCTGTGAACCTGGTACGGCAAATTACAAAAGAGATCCTCTCTTTGAACCAGATGCCCATGCGGTATCGGCTCTATGATGAGGAGCCTTGGCAAAGTCAAGGATTACGCTGCTTCCCGGTCAAAAACTATCTCATTTTCTATTACCCGGACGAAACCAAAAGCACGGTCTATGCCGTGCGTGTGATTTATGGTGGCCGGGATATCAGCCGTCAACTGAGCGAAACCGAAACGATCTGAATTCAACACAACGAGAGCATCTGTCTTCGGACAGGTGCTTTTCTTATGCCCATTTTGAAGGAGAGTGATGCGAATGGGTATCTTTTCAGGGCTGTTTAAATCCAGGGACAAGCCCCAAAACCGCACGATGGGAAGCAACTACGCCTTTTTCTTCGGCGGCACGACCTCCGGCAAAGCGGTGACGGAACGCTCCGCCATGCAGATGACCGC
>NZ_JBBMFF010000097.1:0-8501 GCF_040096185.1 Faecousia intestinalis
CGCAACTGCCTTCCCGAGATTGCCACGTCGCTTCGCTCCTCGCAATGACAATTCGGGGGCTGGTGCCATTTTAACGGCAGCCTGTCCGTATCGGCGGTTTTGAGCCGGGCCTGGCTGTCCCCGCCCCTACATATTTTACAACAAATTTTACAGCAAATAGTGCTCCAGTTCACGGAGAAAGCGGCTGAGGTTTTCGCAGTCCGGCTCATAATACAGGCTCGTGCCGCGGCGCGTGGCCGTGAGAAGCCCCTCGTTGCACAGCAGGTTCATGTGGTGCGAGATCGTGGCCGGGGCGAGGGACAGCTTTTCGGCGATATCCTGCCCGTTGCACGGGCCGTCCTTCACGGCGCGCAGGATCTCCAGGCGGCTCTTGTCGCCGATGGACTTCAGCCGCCGGACAAGCGAGGCCGACTGGTCGGAATATTTCACGATCAGCTCGCCGAGCTGGGTGTAGTACACGCCGTAATACAGCGTTTCCGCCGCAAAGTCCCACTGCACGCCGTGGAACGCCATCATCGACGGCACGACGGTCAGACGCTCCGGGCGCTGCGGCAGGCTCAGGTTGACGAACAGAGCCACGGGATCGTCGCCGATCTTGGCCTTTGCGTCCTTCATTGCGCTGCGGCAAAGCGACGCGGCCGTGTCCGGCACATGCTCGAGGAACAGGGCCGTCGCCTTGCGCAGGATGATGTCCAGCTCCTCCATATATTCATCAATGGAATAGAACAGCGCTGTGCAGATCCACTTCACATCCTCAGTCGCCGGGCTTTGCAGCAGGAAGCGGATGAGAGCGTCGAAGCTGTCGATCCCTGCAAGGTCCTCCGTCTCCAGCCCGAGCACGCGGGCCAGCACGCGCTTGAGCGCGCCGAGCTTTTCGGCCTCCGGCAGGCTGCCGTAGTGCGGGCGGCTGTGCAGCACGGCATAGAGCGGCCGGGCCAGCGCCGAGGTCGTGCCGCCGCGCGAGGAAAAGAAAAAGCGCAGCTGCTCCTCGCTGACCTGCAGATTGGAGACGACGTAGTTTTCCAGATCGATGAGCGGCTGCAGCATGGCCTCCAGCTCAAACATCGGGATATTGTACTTCCCGGAGAGATAATCGCGCAGGGCGGGAATGCTGTGCGGGGCATCCTCCCCGGCCTGATAACGGCGCTCCAGCAGATAGATGCACTCCATCTCCGGATTGAGGCGCTCAAAATATTGGATCTGCAAGTCAGAAGTCCTCCTGAAGGTGGTCTTTCGATTTCTATCGTAATTCATGCATATTGTATCCCGGATGAGCGGAAAAGTCAAGCACTGGATTCGGACAGATATCGAAGTTCGACGAAATATCTCGTGCAAAATGTAGAATTTATCGGGAAAAATCACAACAGATGTGCACGATACGCGGACAAATGCGGAAGAATGAAAGGCAGAACTATATAAATTCTGAGCGAAATCAATTATTATCTTGAAAATATGCAGAATATAGAGCATAATTCTTGGAATAATTTAAATTCTAATATCTATCGAATTTTGATAAGATGAATATAGAATTTCTATTGATTTTCTTTGAGCGACGTGGTAGAATACCGCCAAGGCAGAAAGTTAGCACTGCCATCTATCGAAATGAAAGGAAGAAGGACCATGAAAATGAAACGGTTTCTGGCGATTCTGTTGGTTCTGGCAATGTGCCTGACAACGCTCGGCGTTGTTCCGGCCATGGCCGTCGAACCCGCGGCCGAAGAGAGCGACGATGCGATCTCCGCCCGCTGGACCGATAAGAATTCCCTGTCCCCCGCGGATCAGGAGATCACCCCGCATGAGGTCGAGGGTGAGATCCCGTCTGCGGACGGAGTTGATCTCTCGAACGACGAAAACGCTCTCAAGGCCTCCGACATCGTTACGGTGATCGTGGAGCTGGAGAGCGAGCCTCTGGCAGACGCAGCCATGGGAGAACTCGACACGTTTATCAGCTCTCCCGCCTGTCTGCAGCTCGAGCAGGATCTCCTGAACGAGCAGGCTTCCGTCCGTGCCGAGATCGAGGCACTGACCGGCAAGACCGAGACCGCTTCCGTCAATGGCGCAAGCGACCTCACCTATTCCTATACGACCGTCCTGAACGGCTTCTCCATGAAGCTCCCCTACGGCAAGCTCGACGAGGTCCGCTCGCTGAACGGCGTCAAGAACGTCTGGGTCGCCGAGCAGTACAGCCTGCCCGAGGACCTCAGTGCCGATGACGACACGATCTCCATGAACAGCTCCACCGGCATGGTCGGCTCGACCGAGGCCAATGCCATGGGCTATGACGGCACCGGCACCATCGTCGCCATCCTTGACACCGGCTTCATGAAGGCGCACGAGGCTTTCTCCGTCATGCCGACGAATACGAAGTATTCCAAGGACGACATCGCCTCCCTGCTGCAGAGCCAGTCTCTTGCAAGCAAGGTGACGGATGCCGATTCCGTGTACATCAATGAAAAGGCCCCCTACGGCTATGACTACGCGAACGGCGATGCCGATGCCGAGGCCGTTGGCCAGGCGCACGGCGTCCACGTTGCAGGCACCGTCGCGGGCAACAACGGCAAGGACTTCCACGGCGTGGCCCCGAATGCCCAGCTGATGATCATGAAGATCTTCGGCGACAACTCCGGCTCCACCTCCGACGATATCATCCTCGCGGGCATTGACGATGCCGTCAAGCTCGGCGCGGACTCCATCAACATGTCCCTCGGCTCTCCCGCCGGCTTTACGGATTATGGCGATGAAAACGAGAGCGTGGAAGAGCACCTGACGTACTACGGCGTTTATACCCGTGCCGAGAAGGCCGGCGTCAACGTCCTGGTCGCAGCAGGCAACGAGACTGCCTCGACGATGTATGTGACGGCCCACAGCAACCTGACGTATGCCGAGTATCCGGATAACGGCATCGTTGCGTCGCCCTCCACGGTCGCGGCCAGCCTGTCGGTCGCCTCTGTGGATAACGTGAAGTTTACCTCTACCTATCTGATGCTGGGCGAGGAAAAGATCCCCTATAACAATGCGGTGGATAACGCAACCTCCAACCCCTATGATATCCTCGAGACCATGGACGGCAAGACGCTTGAGTACGTTATGGTTCCCGGCCTCGGCGAGGAGAAGGACTTTGAGGGTCTCGACCTGACCGGCAAGATCGCGGTCGTGCAGCGCGGCACCCTGAACTTCGGCACGAAGGCGGAGAACGCCTCCAAGGCCGGTGCAGTCGCGTGCATTATCTACGACAACGTCAGCGGCTCCCTGCTGAACGCCGCTCTGGAGACGTATTTCATCCCGACCATCACCATTACGAAGGCTTCCGGCGAAAAGCTGGCTGCGGCTGCCGAGAAGAAGGTCTCCTTCTCCAAGGAGTACTACGGCCTTGTGGACAACCCCGTTGGCGGCGGCGTCAGCTCGTTCTCCAGCAAGGGCCCGGCTCCGGACCTGAGCATCAAGCCCGAAATTTCCGCCCCCGGCGGCGGCATCCGTTCCTCCGTCCTCGGTGCGGCCGATGCCTATGAGGTCTACTCCGGCACCTCCATGGCCACGCCGCACATGGCCGGTGAAGCGGCCCTGCTGCGTCAGTACCTGAACAAGAATTATCCGAACATCACGGGCGAAGATCTGGGCGACCTTGTCAACAGCCTGCTCATGAGCACTGCTTCCCCCTCCAGGGAGCCGGACGGCACCTATTACCCGGTCCGCCGCCAGGGCGCAGGCGTTGCCAACATCGCAAACGCCATCGAGTCCGGCGCATACCTCTCCGTCGAGGGCAGCAAGCGCCCGAAGGCTGAGGTCGGCTCCAGCAAGGACGGCGTCTATACCTACACCGCGACCGTCCACAATATGACGGGCGAGGCCAAGTCCTACACCGTCGACACCACGGCCATGATCGAGACGATCAAGGTCATCAACGGCGAGAGCTTTGCCTCCAACTCCAACCGCGACCTGACGGCCGATGAAGTGACCATCACCTATACCGGCCTGACCGCGGACAACAAGATCACCGCCCCCGCCAACGGCGAGGCGACCTTCTCCGTGAAGCTCGAGCTGACCGCCGCCGGCAAGAAGGCCTACAACGACAACTTCCCGAACGGCTCCTATGTCGAGGGCTTCACCTTCCTGACCGCCGACGAGGGCGTTAGCCTGAGCCTTCCGATCCTCGGCTTCTATGGCGACTGGAACAGCCTGCAGGTCTTCCAGGGAACCTATGATGAAGGCTCCGCGAACGTTACCTATTCCGTTCTGGCCGATGTCAACGCCTCCCTGAGCGGCAACTACGTCGGCGTGAACAACCGCACGGATACCTTCGCACGCCGCTGGATGGGTTTCGGCCCGGCGCGCGGTGGCCGTATGCTGCTGCATCTGTCCAGCCTCCTGCGAAATTCCGAGGCCTATCAGATCACGGTCAAGAACGCCAAGGGCGAGACCATGTGGGATTCCGGCGACCTCGGTGCTGTCCGCAAGACCTACATCACCGTTACGCAGACCGGCTATCAGGCCACGGCCACGCTGGTCCAGCAGGGCTGGAACGGCCGCCTGCCCGGCGCGGACGGCAGCTATAATGCCGGCGACTGGGCGCCCGAGGGTGAGTATACCTTCTCCGTCCGCGGCCGCGGCGTCGGCTCTGACGTGGACGACTATCAGAGCTACACCTTCTATGTCGATAACACGAAACCGGAGCTGAAGAGTGCCGAGCTGTACGAGGACGAGAACGGCGACCTGAAGCTGGCCCTGACCGTCTCCGACAACAAGTATCTCCAGTTCCTCTGGGTCATCGATTCCGCACAGCAGTTCTTCTATCTGGAAGCCGCCGAGGAATTCAAGGACATGAAGGAAGGCGAGACCGTCCGTGTCGTCCTCGATGCCTCCGATCTGGTCCAGCAGCTGTCCCTGAAGGCCGCCAACCCCGGCCGCGTCGGCATCATGCTCGGCGACTGCGCGAACAATACCTCCACGACCTTCATCGATATCGGCCCGCAGGGCATGGAGATCGAGCCTGCCGAGATCGCCGTCGGCGAGACGAAGCAGCTGAGCTACAAGGTCTATCCCGCCTCCATGCAGGATACTGCCTTCACCTGGACCTCCTCCGATGAGTCCGTGGCCACCGTCAACGAAAAGGGTGAGGTCACGGGCGTGTCCGACGGCACCGTCTGCATCACCGCCACCGCCTTCTCCCGCCTGTCCTCCTACTGCATGGTCACGGTCGGTCAGGGCGTTTCCACGGAGCGGAACTTCGGCGAGTGCGGGAATCCCGGCGAGATCTTCACGACCGAGGACGGCCTGTGGTGGAGAGTTTCCGGCCCGGACACCGTCGTGCTCCTGCCGGAGAATAACAAGACCCAGAACTACAGCGGCTCCTATTCCTCCATGGCCGAGATCGTCGTTCCGGCGGCCGTCAGCTATGCGGGCAAGACCTACCGCGTGACGGCAATCGCCGCCGAGGCCTTCTACTTCAACTCCAAGACCACCTCCATCACCCTGCCCGAGGGCCTGGAGACCATCGGCAATGCGGCGTTCTTCTTTGCAAGCGGCCTGACCAGCCTGAACCTGCCTGACAGCATCAGGTCCATCGGTGCGATGGCGCTCAACGGTGTTTCCAAGGCGCCGCTGACCATCCCGGCCTCCGTTGAATTTATCGGCGACTCCGCCTTCAGCGGCTCCGGCGTGGTGGACGGCGATCTCCCGGAGGGGCTGACCTACCTCGGCGATAAGGCCTTCTCAAATTGCACGGGCCTGACGAGCATCACCCTGCCCTCCACGGTGGAGACCTACGGCCCCAACATCTTCTATGGCTGCTCCAATGTCACCTATGTCGAGCTGCCGCAGAACATGGAAAAGATCCCGAACGGCCTGCTCTGGAGCTGCACCAGCCTGAAGCGTATCTACATCCCGTCCTCTGTCAGGGAAATCGGAAACGCTGCCTTCTACAGCTCCGGCATCGAGAAGCTGAACCTGCCGGACGGCCTGCAGGAGATCGAGCCGTGGGCCTTCTGCTCCACGAAGCTCAAGGAAATCATCATTCCGGATTCCGTCGGGACCATTGGATTCCGTGCCTTTATCTACTGCGACGGCGTGGAGAACTGCGTGGTCGGCTCCGGCGTGAAGGAGATCGGTCAGGACGCCTTCTACTTCTGGAACAACAAGTTTGAGGATCAGACCGGTGTCATGCACGCTAAGACCACCGAGCAGGCCAAGCTCCTGCGCTACTCCGGCTATGGTCACGAGATCCTGATCAACGGCGCGCCCTACACCTCCTACTTCGGCGGTCAGTTCGCCGTGGACGGCATCAGCTATATGCCCACCTCCGACACCACCGTCCGTGTCACTGCCATCAGCGACGACGCCAAGACCGAGACCTTCTCCATCCCGGCCACCGTTACCAACGAGGGCGACGGCCGCACCTATGCCGTCACCGAGCTGGCGGACCGCCTCCTGTTCCAGAACCAGTCGGTTCTGACCATGCTGGATCTGCCCGATACCATCGAGAAGACCGGCGACCGCACCTTTGACCAGATGTTCAATGTCCGTACCTTCGGCAAGCTGCCCGCCAACCTGAAGTCCGTCGGCTATCAGTCCTTCGGCTACCTTGGCTGGGAGATGCGGCTGGAGCAGCAGGGCCTGATCCCGGCCTGGCAGACCGACGTACTGGACATCCCCGGCAGCATCGAATTCATGGACCAGTGCGCCTTTGCGGGCAACCGTTATAAGACCATCAACGTCGGCGAGGGCATCACCTACCTGAGCTACTACTCCCTGTACGGCAACAAGGAGGCCAAGGAGATCAATCTGCCCAGCACCCTGAAGCGGGTCGAGGAAAGTGCACTCTATGACTGCAGGAATGCAAAGATCAACCTGCCGGACAGCCTGGAGTACATCGGCAAGTCCGCCTTCGCGGGCGATCTGGACGGCGAGACCATCCATCTGCCGGAGAACCTGCAGTATCTCGGCGATACGGCCTTCGGCACGCAGATGTACACCGCGGACTACAGCTCCAAGTATTGGGTCGGCCCGACCACCATTTATCTGAACGGCTCCCTCAGCAACATCGGCGCCCGTGTCTTCCGCCCGGATGCCAAGGTCATCGCCGTGCTGAACAGCCAGCGCAACAAGGTCGCGCGCTTCACCGATCTGAATGAGCTGCCCACCGTCATCTGGGACGGCAAGACCGACATCGGCTACAACGACGGCTCCTGCATCCCCGAGGGCGTGACCGTCACCCTGCGCGGCAATGTTACCATCGACGGCAAGCTCTGCATCGAGGGCAAGCTCATTGTCCCGCACGGTGCCAAGCTCACCATCACGAAGGACGCAGTCATCCTCGGCGAGGACAACATCGTCTATGAGGGCTGCAAGCACGAGCATGTCAAGGAGAACATCGTTCCCGCTACCTGCACCGAGGACGGCAGCAAGACCGTCGTCTGTGAGGACTGCGGCGAGACCCTCTCCACCGAGGTCATCCCGGCCAAGGGCCACAGCTTCGGCGACTGGACCGTCACGAAGGAGGCCACCTGCTTCGAGGACGGCGAAGAGACCCGCACCTGCTCCGTCTGCCAGGCAGTCGAGACGCGTCCGATCTTCGCGAACTCCGACAACTGCCCGTCCAAGGCCTTCAGCGACCTTGACGCAAAGGCATGGTATCATGAGGGCGTGGACTACGCCCTGACGAACGGCCTCATGAACGGCGTCGGCGGCGGCAAGTTCGAGCCGGACGGCCAGCTGACCCGCGCACAGCTCGTCACCGTGCTCTACCGCGCAGCGGGCGAGCCCGACACCGGCAAGCAGGTCAATCCGTTCACCGATGTGGCGGACGACGCCTGGTACACGAAGGCCGTCATCTGGGCCGCGAACAACGGCATCGTCAACGGCGTCGCCAAGAATGTCTTCGCCCCGGATGCCAGCATCACCCGCGAGCAGATTGCCACCATGCTCTACCGCTACGCCGGTGCGGAGGCTGCCAAGGAAGATAAGCTCTCCGCCTTCCCGGATGCCGCCAAGACGTCCGACTGGGCGAAGGAAGCCCTGAACTGGGCAGTCGCCAGCGGCCTCATCAACGGTGTCGCCGATGCCAACGGCACGGCCAGCCTCGAGCCGCAGGCTACCGCGACCCGCGCACAGATCGCCACGATCCTCATGCGCTGGCTCGAAAAGTAAGCAGAATCCCACCGCAGGTCTTCCATCCTTCCTCCCTGCGGGTATAAAAGCCATGGCCGGGGCGCAAGCCCCGGCCATTTGGCGTCTTAGTATAGGCATTGTAGGGGAGGGGCATGCCCCTCCCGGCGCTGCACTCGCAGCCCGTACCGGCCGCCGCTAAAACGGCACCGGCTCCCGAATTGTCATTGCGAGGAGGCCGCAGGCCGACGTGGCAATCTCGGGAAGGCACCGCCGTCCCGTACCGGCCGCCGTTAAAATGGCAAACGCCAAAGTATGGGGTGCAGCGGCGCTCACTGCGCAGCCGTTGGCGGCTTTGCCGCCTTACGGATGCGGCGTCCCCTTTACGGGGGTTGAGCGCC
>NZ_JBBMFF010000098.1:0-1411 GCF_040096185.1 Faecousia intestinalis
GACACGATGACATTGCCGCCGCAGGCCATGCCGATGCCGCCCTCGCGCTCCGAGAGGTCATAGGCCCGCAGGGCCTATTGCAATAATAGTCCTGTAGATTTGTATGATCCGAGCGGTAATGCGGCTGGAAAGTCTTTCTTGACCGTAATGGAGGATTGTGCCGGTGGAAGGCCGCGCGAGTTGGATCCCAATGGCATTTATCAGTACGCTCCAAGTGGAACAGAGGCTCTGTTGCTTTATGAGTCCCCTTATGATTCCCGCGCCAATCTTACGAGAAAAGTAACATACCTTTCTCCTGCACAAACACGTGAATATGTTGAGAATTTAGCGTACTCCAGTTTCATTGGCACAAGTTCACCAGAAAAAATATTGGGAGGTATTGCGGGGTCGTATTTACTAAACTATACCGACAAATTGCTTACTCCGGCACAAGGGGCTACACTTACAGCAGCAATTATTTGGATGCAAACTTATCAACACTCAGCCGAATCAATCCGTGCCCGTCAAATGATAGAAATTATGAATAGCGGAACCGGAATGGTCATTGTTAATTTCACAATTTATGGAACGCAATGTGTTGCATATCTCCCGTGGGATTCAAACTCTCGCGGGGGAGATTACGGAATATATCCCTATGCTCGAATTGGTTGATAAGTGAGGTGTCTAGACAATGAAAATCTTTCTGAGAAGGGTACCATTTTTCGCACAGCAACTTCTTGGTTGGGCTTATCTTGTATTTTGGGTTTTGAAAATCGTCTCTCCAGAAATACAAGTGCAATTATCGCATTTACCTAGGCTTGTATATGATTTGCTGCTATTCGTTACGCTGAATGCATTCATTCAAGTACTTTCTGCACTTCGACGCCGGAAAAAAGCAACCCAGTTTCTCAGCACGCTGCCCACACAGTTTTATGAGACAGTCCATACTCTTTCCGCGATGCCAATTGTATACCTGAGTTCTGCAAAATCCAGAAGGAGGCCGACAGCTGTCCGGGTTGGTGGAATGTTTGTCCAACCGGCACAGCAAGCCTGCGCAGAAAATATACAAACGGCAGCAGAGCTTGCAGCACAGCTCCGGAACGTGTTGCAAGAGCGTGAAAACAAATTGTATGCAGATTATTCGGAACCTCCTCAAGTTGATTTCAGCTTCCGGAATTTGGGCGTCGATGTTTACCGCATTAAAATTCGCAGCTCTGACCTGAATAGCTATACTGAACTGTACTATTCCCCGCTCGGGAAGACGAAAGCCTTAAAGGAACGGACGTGGTTCCCGCCGGTCGAGCTTGCTCCGGCGTGGTTTGTGTAAGCCATTGCGGGAATGTCATACCGTACATAGGATGAATTAGGAATACCTGCTAAAGATGAATGTTTCATCTTTAGCAGGTACACCAAAACGAACAGGCAGGTGATA
>NZ_JBBMFF010000099.1:0-4976 GCF_040096185.1 Faecousia intestinalis
CGGCGCTCACTGCGCAGCCGTTGGCGGCTTTGCCGCCTTACGGATGCGGCGTGCCCCTTGCGGGTAGTGAGCGCCTTTGGCAGTTGCAGGTTTCTAGGCATTTTCGGCGAGCGTACAGGCTTTCAAGTTTGTCATTGCGAGGAGGCCGGAGGCCGACGTGGCAATCTCGCAGTACCCGGCTGCATCGTGGGAAAGCTACCGGCGAAATCGCAACTGCCTTCCCGAGATTGCCGCGTCGCTTCGCTCCTCGCAATGACACATCAGGCGGGTGCAGCGGTAACAACGGTGCATCCTATCAAATTGGTGCTATTGATTGCCGCTTCGCGGGCGTGGCTGTCCCCGCCCCCACATTGATATGCGAAACTGCCCGCAACGAAATCTCCATTCACGAACAAAATAAACTGTAAAGGTATCGGTTTATGGCAAGAAAAAAGAAGGAACCCGAGCTCAAAAAGAATATTGACACGGCGCATGTCGAGGGCCTGCGGGCCGAGGTGCTCGAGCAGCCCATCACCGACACGCTGACCGGGAATTATATGCCCTATGCGATGAGCGTCATCGTCTCGCGCGCCATCCCGGAGATCGACGGCTTCAAGCCGTCACACCGGAAGCTGCTGTACACGATGTACAAAATGGGCCTGCTGAACGGCGGGCGGACAAAATCCGCCAACATCGTCGGACAGACCATGCGCCTGAACCCGCACGGCGACGCCGCCATCTACGAGACCATGGTTCGTTTGGCGCGCGGCAACGAGGCCCTGCTCACCCCGTTCGTCGACTCAAAGGGCAACTTCGGCAAGGTCTATTCCCGCGATATGGCCTACGCCGCCTCGCGCTATACCGAGGCGAAGCTCGACCCCATCTGCGCCGAGCTGTTCCGCGATATCGACAGCGAGACCGTCGATTTTGTGGATAACTACGACAACACCATGCTCGAGCCTGCTTTGCTGCCGACGACGTATCCGAACGTTCTCGTCTCGGCCAACATGGGCATCGCCGTCGGCATGGCCAGCAACATCTGCGGCTTCAACCTCCGCGAGGTCTGCAAGGCCACGGCCGCGTGGATCGGGAATCCAGAGTGTGACCTGCTCTCGGTCATGCCCGCGCCGGACTTCTCCACGGGCGGCGAGCTGCTGTATGACGCGGCGGAAATGGCGGAAATTTACCGCACAGGCCGTGGCAGCGTCCGCCTGCGCGCCCGTTGGCGCTACCAGAAGGAGGGAAATCTCATTGAAATTTATGAGATCCCCTATACCACGACGACGGAGGCCATCATCGACAAGGTCTCCGAGCTCATCAAGGCGGGCAAAATCCGCGAGATCTCCGACATGCGCGACGAGACCGACCTGTCCGGCCTGAAGCTCACGATCGACCTCAAGCGCGGCGTCGAGCCGGATAAGCTCATGCAGAAGCTCTTCCGCTCAACGCCGCTGCAGGACAGCTTCGCCTGTAATTTCAACATCCTTATCGCGGGCATGCCGCGCGTGATGGGCGTGCGCGAGATCATCGAGGAGTGGACGGCCTGGCGCACGGAGTGCGTCCGCCGCCGCCTGTTCTTCCAGAAGCGCAAAAAGAGCGAAAAGCTCCACCTGCTGCAGGGCCTGCGCCAGATTTTGCTGGACATTGACAAGGCCATCCGCATCATCCGCGAGACGGAGTCCGAGGCGGAGGTCGTGCCGAACCTGATGATCGGCTTCGGCATCGACGAGGTGCAGGCGGAGTTCGTGGCGGAGATCAAGCTGCGCAACATCAACAAGGAATACATTCTGCGCCGAACGCAGGAGGTCGACGCGCTGGCCGCCGAGATTGCCGAGCTGGAAAAGACGCTCGGCAGCGAAAAGCGCATCCGCCGCCTCATCGTGCAGGAGCTGGACGCCGTTGCCGCAAAATACGGCACGGACCGCCGCACCGTCATCGTGGAGGACGCGGCGGAGCTCGACCCGGAGCCGGAGGAGGAGACGCCCGATTATCCCGTGACGATCTTCGTTTCCCGCGAGGGCTATTTCAAGAAGATCACGCCGCAGTCGCTGCGCATGTCCGGCGAGCAGCGCTTCAAGGAGGGAGACGGCCTGCGCTTCTCGTGCGAGACGACGAATGCGGCGGAGCTGCTCGTCTTCTCGGACCGCTGCCAGGTCTATAAGGCGCGCTGCGCCGATTTTGACGACGGCAAGGCCTCGCTGCTCGGCGACTATCTGCCCACGAAGCTCGGCTTCGACGAGGGCGAGAGCGTCGCGGCCGTCTGCCTGCCCGGCGATTACAGCGGCAGCATGCTCTTCCTGTTCGCCAACGGTAAGGCGGCGCGCGTGGAGCTTTCCGCCTATCAGACGAAGTCCAACCGCCGCAAGCTGACCGGCGCCTACAGCGACCGCAGTGAGCTGCGCGGCATTTTCCTGCTGCAGGAGGATGTGCAGCTCGTGCTATACTCCACCGAGGGACGCGCCCTCATTCTGCAGACGGCCCAGCTGGCCCCGAAGACAACGCGCACGACGCTCGGCGTCGCTGTGCTCACGCTCCGGCGCAAGGCAGAGCTGGCCCGCGCCTGCCCGCTTGCCGAAAGCGGCATTGTGAACGAGTCGCGCTACCGCACCCGCACGCTCCCCGCAGCGGGCGCGCTGCTCCGCGAGGAGGATGCCGCCGAAAAGCAGCTCTCGCTCGAAGAGCTTTGATCCCGCATCCCCGGCCGGGCCGTCCGGCGCAAAAGAAAGAAGGAGGAACATCGCATGAAGGCCTTGAACCAGCAGAAGACCGAGTTACTTCGCAATATCCTGTTTATCACCTTAGGCAGTCTCCTCTACGCGCTGAATTTTGACCTGTTTCTGGAGCCGGGCGGCATCAGCAGCGGCGGCGTCTCCGGCATCGCCATGATCATCGTCTATGCCGCTCACCCGAAATTCCTGACGGTCGGCATTCTAAACGCCATGATCAACATCCCGCTGTTTCTCTGCGGCCTGAAAAAGATCGGACGGCATTTCTTCTTTGGCTCGCTCTACAGCACGGTGCTGACGTCCGTTTTCCTTGACCTGTTCGCCCGCATCCTGCCGGTCCCGGCCGTCGAGCCGCTCGTGGCGGCCCTGTTCGGCGGCGTGTTCATGGGCGTGAGCCTCGGCCTCGTGTTCCTGGGCAACGCCTCGACGGGCGGCGTCGACATCGTCGCGCGCCTGATGAAGCTGAAATTCCGCAATTTCCCCATCGGCAAGATCATCCTCTGCATGGACCTGACCATTGCTGTCATCACGGGCGTGGTCTACCGTGACTTCAACAACACGCTCTACAGCGTCATTGCCATGGTCGTCTCCTCCATGGCGCTCGACCGCGTCGTCTACGGCATGGATTATTCCAAGGTCGCGCTCATCATCACGGAGAAGTATGAGGCCATCGCCACGGCCATCGACGGCCAGCTCGACCGCGGTGTGACCCTGCTCAAGGGGCAGGGCTATTATAAGCGGCAGGACAAGATGGTCCTGCTCAGCGCCGTGAAGCGCAAGCAGCTCGCGGAGCTGAAGGAGCTGGTCATGGACATCGACCCGGACGCCTTCATCATCCTGCAGGATGCCCATCAGGTGCTGGGCGACGGCTTCAAGCGGTACGACCGAAATGAATTGTAAGGAAACGCCGCACAATTGCAGCTTCGGCCCTCGCCGGATATGCTCTCACTGAATTGTGCGGTGCTGCCGTAAAGCCAAAAAGGAGGATGCCGCCGTGCGGAATTTCATTGCCTGTCTGCTGCTGCTCGGCCTGCTGGCCGGGCTGTCCGCCTGCGGCGCGGACGACAGCTATCTCTCCGTCCGCACCCACGTTGAGCCGAGCATACCTGCAACGGAGACCCCGCAGCAGGAGGAGCCGCCCACGGCCGGCAACCGCAGCGAGCTGCGCGGCGCGATGCTTTCATTTGTCCGCAACTGGACAGAGCAGGGCGAGATCCGCATCTCGGGCTACAGCGGCGATCTCACCGCCGACCTGACGGAGACCGTGCGCTACATCACGCAAGAGGACCCCATCGGCGCCTACGCCGTGGACTATGCCGATGCGGAGCTGCGCGGCGACGCGCAGACCGGCACCGTCGAGGTCAGCATCGTGTTCCGCCGCTCTGCGGCGGAGATCGATGCTATCGTGACCGTGAGCGGCGTCAACGGCGCGCATGCGAAGATCCGGCAGGCGCTGGCTAATTTTGACGCGGCGCTGACGCTGCGCATCCGCAGCTATGAGGATGCGGACTTCTCCGGCTACATCCGCACCTACTGCCTCGAGCATCCGGACAGCGCCATGGCCCTGCCGGAGGTCTCGGCGGCCGTCTACCCGGAGACGGGCGAGACGCGCATTCTGGAGCTGCATTTTACCTACAGCCAGCCGCGCGACACGCTGCGCAGCATGCAGGCCGCGGTGAACACCATTCTGGACTCTGCCGCTGCCTATGTGGAGAGCGGCACGACGCCCCGGCGCTGCGCAGAGCTGTTGGCCCGCTTCCTGCTGACCCGCTTTACCTATACGACTGCGGAGGAGACGCCGGACATGCCTGCCTATGATCTGCTGAGCAGCGGGCGGGCGCACAGCCTGTCGTTTGCCTCGGTGTTCTATGCCGAGTGCACCCGTGCCGGGCTGGCGTGCCGTCTGGTCAGCGGCACGCGCGGCGGCGAGACGCACTGGTGGAACCTGCTGCAGCTCGAGGAAACGTGGTATGCTGTCGACCTGATGCGTTCCGTGGAGCAGGGCGGCGATTCCCTCGACCTGCTCGATCCCGCCGCGCTGCGGGACGAGGGCTATGACTGGGACGCGGAGGCCTATCCCTCCAATCCCGTGCCGGAGCCGGAGGAGCCGACGGAGCCATAGCGTAAAAAATTTCGACCTTTTGCAAAAAAGACTTGACAAATCGAGCCGATCCCGCTATAATGATTCCTGCAAATGCGGGTGTAGCTCATCTGGTAGAGCGCCACCTTGCCAAGGTGGAGGTAGCGAGTTCGAGCCTCGTCACCCGCTCC
>NZ_JBBMFF010000100.1:0-4410 GCF_040096185.1 Faecousia intestinalis
CGCGCTTGCGCAGCAGGTTCACGTCCATTTTGCGGGAAAAAATATCCTCGCCGTCCAGCGTGACGGTGCCCTCGATGCGGCAGCCCTCCACGAGGTCGTTCATGCGGTTGAGGGACTTGAGCAGCGTCGACTTGCCGCAGCCGGACGGGCCGATGAAGGCCGTGATCTCATTGGCGGGCAGGCGGAGGTTGATGTCCTTCAGCGCCTGAAAGCTGCCGTACCAGAGATTGAGGTGCTCGATTACGATCTTATCCTGTTCCATATGGGAACTCCTTCCTGTTTCGGTCACTGCGTGCGCCGGGCAATTCGCTTTGCCGCGGCGCCGGACAGCGCGTTGATGCCGATGACCATGACCAGCAGCACGACGGCCGTGGCATAGGCCTCGCTGCGGTGCAGGCCCTCGTTGAGCAGGCAGTACATGTGCACCGCCAGCGTGCGGCCGGATTCCATGACACCGCCCGCGACGCCGCTGAACGTACCGGCCGTAAAGATGAGGGCGGCCGTCTCGCCGACGATGCGGCCGATGGCCAGAATGATGCCGGAGAAGATGCCGGGCACGGCGGACGGCAGCACGATGCGGAACACCGTGCGCAGCTTGCCCGCGCCGAGGCCGAAGCTGCCCTCGCGGAACGAATCGGGCACGGCCTTCAGGGCCTCCTCCGTCGTGCGGAGAATCGTCGGCAGGACCATGATGGCCAGCGTGAGCGCGCCTGCCAGCATGGACTTGTCCATGTTCAGGGCGATGACGAACATCAGGTAGCCGAACAGGCCGTAGACGATGGATGGGATGCCCGAGAGGGTCTCTGCCGTGAGGCGGACGACCTTGACGAGCTTATTGCCGCGCTTGGCATACTCCACGAGGTAGATGGCAGCGCCGATGCCGAACGGGACGGACAGCAGCAGCGACAGCACGACCATGAGGAGCGTATTGATGATAGCGGGCGTCATGGAGCAGTTGTCCGACGTATAATGCCAGGCAAACAGGCTCGGCTTCAGGTTCGGCACGCCCATGATGAGGATATAGGCCAGCAGCGCGGCGAGAATGGCGAAGGTGATCACGGCAGAGGCCGTGACGGCGATGCGCTGGACAAGCGACATCGGATGGCGGCGGTAGGACGCGCGGCTCGTGCGCGCGGCGCTCGGTTTCGAACGTTCCGTTTTTTTCATGTTGCGTCAGCCTTTCGTTTCACGGCGGAGAAGCACAGATTGATGATCAGGATGAACACGAACAGCACCACGCCGCAGGCGATGAGGGCCTCGCGGTGCAGGTCCGTGGCATAGCCCATCTCCAGCACGATATTGGCCGTCAGGGTGCGCACGCCGCTGAGCAGGCTCTTGGGCAGGATGGGCTGGTTGCCCGCGATCATCACGACGGCCATGGTCTCGCCGATGGCGCGGCCGACGCCGAGGATGATGCCAGCGAGGATGCCGGAGCGCGCGGCGGGGAACACGGCGGAGAACACGCTGCGCTCATGCGTTGCGCCCAGCGCGAGCGAGCCCTCGTAATAGCTCTCCGGCACGGCGCGCAGCGACGATTCCGAGACGCTGATGATGGTCGGCAGGATCATGATGCCGAGCATGATGGAGGCCGTGACGATGCTCTTGCCGCTGCCGAACATGGCCTGCAGGGCCGGGACGAGCACGACAAGCCCGAAGAAGCCATAGACGATGGACGGGATGCCGGCCAGCAGATCAACAGCGGGCTTCAGCACGCTGTAGAGGCGCTTCGGGCAGAAGCGCGCCAGATACAGCGCGCACAGCAGGCCCAGCGGGACGCCGATGAGGATCGCGCCGCCCGTAACCAGGATGCTGGCGATGATCATGGGGAAGATGCCGTAGAGGTCCTGATTCGGCGCCCAGGTCATGCCGAACAGGAATTTGCCGAGGCCGATCTTATGCATGGTGGGGATGCCGTTGGCAAACAGGAAAATGCAGATGAGCGCCACGGCAAGGATGGAGATGCAGGCCGTCAGCAGGAAGACGACCTTCATGGTCCCTTCCCGAATGGCGTGGAGATTGTGTTTCATAGTTCCTCCTGAAAGAAGACAGGATCGTGGGAAAGTGGAAAATGCAGGGCTCTCAGATTTGTCATTGCGGGGAGGCCAACGGGCCGACGCGGCAATTGCTTGCAGTTGGCACAGAGTGCCGTCTAAATGGTGCGCACCGATTGCGTCTGTAGCGGCGCTCCCTGAGCGCCTATGGCAGTTGCAGGTATTGCAGCAGTGATTCGGCGGCGCGAGGCTATCAGAATTGTCATTGCGAGGGCGCTTTGCGCCCGTGGCAATCTCGGGAAGGCAGTTACGATTTCGCCGAGAGTACCCTGTTATCCGGCTGTGTACCGCGAGATTGCACCCCAAGGGCACTTCCTCGCGCTTCGCGCTCAGGGCGCCACGTCGGCCGTCGGCCTCCTCGCAATGACAAACCTTTGGTTTTCACCATTTTAACGATAGCCTGTTCGGGTCGGCAGCGTTGCGCCGGGCCCGGCTGTCCGCTCCCCTACAGCGCGCATCGATGGCTGCCTGTGCAACGCGCAGGCAGCGGGAGTCCGGCTCCCGCTGTGCGTTTCCTTTTGGAAATCCTTACTTCACGGCACTCCAGCCGGTGACTTCGCCGGTGAAGATCTGGCGGATCTGCTCGAGGCTCAGGTTATCGACGGTGTTGTCGTTGTTCACGACCACTGCGATGCCGTCCATGCAGATCGTGGTGACTTCCAGACCCTGCTCCTTCTCGCTGTCCTTGACATCGCGGGAGGCCATGCCGATGTCGCACAGGCCCTCGATGGCGGAGGTCATGCCGGTGGAGGAATCGGACTGCTGGACCTTGACGGTCACGCCGCTGTTGATGGCCATGTAGGCCTCGGCGAGCTTTTCCATGACCGGGGTGACGGAGGAGGAACCCTCGATGACGACGGTGCCGGTCGGATTACTGGAGGTGAAGGCGCCGGTGGAGCCGGTGGAGACGCAGCCCTTATCGGTGACGACCTGCTGGCCCTCGTCGCTCTGGATAAAGGCGATGAAATCCTTCGCAGCGTCGCTCAGGTCGCCCTTCGTGGCGATGTTGAACGGGCGGCAGATGGGGTAGGTGCCGTTCTTGACGTTGTCGGCCGTGGCCTCGACGCCGTCGACCTTCACGGCCTTGACGGAGCTGTCGAGGGAGCCGAGGGAGATGTAGCCGATGGCAGCCTTGTTGCCGGTGACGGTCTGCATGACGACTGCGGTGGAACTGCTGATCTCGGCGGTGACGACGGTCTTGTCGACCTTGTCGACCTCGACGCCGGTCAGCTCGACGAACGCGCCGCGGGTGCCGGAGCCTTCCTCACGGGAGATGACGGCGATGGCATCGCTGCCGCCGTTGCCGCCGCAGGCGGCGAAGCCCAGCGCCATGGCGCCGATAATGCCGATGGCAAGAATTGCTTTGAAGATCTTTTTCATAACTCAAAACTCCTTTTTGATTGTTTCCTTTGATTTCGGATCACGCGCTTATCATACCGGCTCGCTGTAAAGCCCGACACCGTGATGATGTTAAAACCGTGTAAAATACCCCGTTTTTTTACACAAAACACACTTGACGGGAGCGGCAAACTCCGCTACAATACCATCGTAACCGAATATCGACAGTTCGAGACCATCCTGTCGTAAAATAAAACTATGGACAGCTGCGCAGCGTCCATGCTGCGCCTTTTTTGTCCCGGAATGGAGAAAACATGAAATCAAAACAGATCCGTATGATCACGCACGGCGCGATTCTGGCCGCGCTCTATGTGGCCCTGACCTACCTGCAGAATTGGCTGCTGCCCGGCACAACGTCGGCCGCCATTCAGTTCCGCGCGTCGGAGGCGCTGTGCATTTTTGCCCTGTTCACTCCGGCAGCCATCCCCGGCCTGACGGTCGGCTGTCTGCTGTTCAACATTTCCAACGCGGGCGCGCTGCCGCTGGACTGGCTCGTCGGCACCGGCGCGACGCTGCTGGCCACGACGTGCATGTATCTGCTGCGCCGTGCCGCGCTCTGGCGCATCCCGCTGCCCGCGCTGCTCATGCCGGCGGTCTGGAACGCCGTGCTCGTCGGCTGGGAGCTGACGTATTACATCGGTGAGATCCCGTTCTGGCTCAACGCGGTCTACGTTGCGGCCGGTGAGGCCGCCGTCCTGCTCGTGCTCGGCACGGCGCTGTATTTTGCCCTTGGCTCCCGCCGCCTGCAGGAGCGCCTGTTCCCGCAGGGCGTTTGAGAATTCCTCCCCGTCCGCCGCGTGTTCGGTTACCACGCTCCGGAGGGGGAGTTTTTTTCGCCATCGGCCATTGCAGGGGAGTGGACAGCCGGTCCCGGCTCCGCGCCGGCAACCGGCGCAGGTTGACGATAAAACAGTAATGGCTCCCGACTTGTCATTGCGAGGCCCCGAAGGGGCCGTGGCAA
>NZ_JBBMFF010000101.1:0-3695 GCF_040096185.1 Faecousia intestinalis
GGGTGTCCTTTCGCGTTCCATAACCCGCCGCAGCGGCAGAATTGCAAAATAATAATACAAAATTCTATTTTGCAATTTCGGAAGCAGCTTGGCGAAAAAGCCCAAAGGGACTTTTTTGACAAGCTGATTTCCCACCGGGAAATTTTTATGGAACCTGCAGAGAATTGCGCCGTCTAATAGCCGTATTCCATTTTTGAAAGGAAATCATGAACATGAAAAAACTGACCGCACTGCTCCTTGCCGTCCTGCTTGTTTTCGGCCTTGCCGCCTGCGCAGGCTCCCCCGCCGAGTCGAACGCGAAGCCGGGCGACACAATGACGCTGCAGGACATCCTCACCTCCATCACGAAGGACGTCGCCGACCTGCCGGACACTGAGACCACGGCGCTGACGAAGGACAACTTCGAATACTTCGCCTTCACCGCAATGCCCGACGGCGTCGAGGCCATTGCTGCCGACGCGCTCATCAACGCTGTGGCGCACTCCGTCGTGCTCATGCGCGCGCAGGATGCCGAGACGGCCAAGAAGCTCGCCGCCGACGTGGAGGCCAACCTGAACCCGGCCAAGTGGGTATGCGTCGAGGCCGAAAAGACGGCCGTGCTCGTGCACAACTGCACCGTGCTGCTCGTCATGTCCTGGAGCGACGTGACCGACGCCCTCACCGCCAACTTCAACGCGCTCTGGAGCTGAGATGGTATTCTCCGGCGCGGTATTTCTCTATGCCTTTCTTCCGCTCACGCTCGCGGTCTACGCTCTCGCGCCGCAGCGTGGGCGGAATGCCGTTCTGCTGATCGCAAGCCTGCTGTTCTATGCGTTCGGCGAGCCTGTGTATGTGCTCCTGCTGCTGCTTTCGTCCGTTTCGAACTGGGCGCTCAGCCTGTGCATCGAGCGGCGGCGCGGCACGCGGACAGCAAAGCTGGCGTTGGCGGTCTCCGTCCTTCTGAATCTCGGGCTGCTCGGCTTTTTCAAATACGCCGACTTCTTCCTGACGACGGTGAACGGCCTGTTCGGCCTTTCCCTGCCGCTGACAGGCGTGCGCCTGCCGCTTGGCATCAGCTTTTATACGTTCCAGACCATGAGCTACACCATCGACGTCTACCGCGGGCACGTCCGGCCGCAGCGGAACCTCGCGACGTTCGCCACGTTTGTCTGCCTGTTCCCGCAGCTCATCGCCGGGCCGATCGTCCGCTATTCCGATATCGAGGCCGAGCTGCACACGCGGCGCTTCTGCCTCGAGGACATCGGTACGGGCGCGCGGCGCTTTACCGTCGGTCTGGGCAAAAAGGTCCTGCTTGCCAACGTGCTGGGCGAGCTGGTGTCCTCCGCCGGGAACGCAACGGTGCTCGGCGCGTGGCTCGGGGCCGTGGGTTATCTGCTGCAGATTTATTTTGACTTTTCGGGCTACAGTGACATGGCCATCGGCCTCGGGCGGATGTTCGGCTTCACGTTCCCGGAGAATTTCGACTATCCGTATCTTGCCCGCTCCGTGACGGACTTCTGGCGGCGCTGGCATCAGACGCTCGGGCAGTGGTTCCGGGACTATGTCTATATCCCGCTGGGCGGCAGCCGCACGACCCGCGCCAAATGGATCCGCAATGTTGCCGTCGTCTGGCTGCTGACGGGCCTGTGGCACGGCGCGGCGTGGAATTTTGTGCTGTGGGGCGGCTATTTCGGTCTGCTCCTACTGACAGAACGGCTCTGGCTCGGAAAACGGCTGGCCCGTGCGCCCGCTGCCGTGCAGCATGCGCTGCTGCTCCTGCTCGTGACGCTCGGCTTCGTTCTGTTCCGCGCCGAGAGCCTGCAGGCCTGCGGGCAGACGCTCCGAGCCATGTTCGGCGGCGCGCCGCTGTGGGACGCGGACGCGCTGTATGCCCTGCGCAGCTTTGCAGGCGTGCTCGTCCTCGGAGTCGTCGGCGCGACGCGGCTGCCGAAGCGTCTGTGGAAGCGGCTGGAGCCGCACCCCGTCTCAGCCGCGCTCGGACCGGTGCTGACGGGCCTGCTGCTCCTTGCCGCGACGGCCGCGCTCGTGGACGGCTCGTTCAATCCCTTCCTCTATTTCCGCTTCTGAGGTGAGCCATGAAACGCAAAGCATCCATCGCCACGGCGGCCGTGTTCCTCGCGGTGCTGTTCGGCTTTTCCCTGCTGCATCTCGCCCTGCCGGACCGGGAAGTATCCCGCAGTGAGCGGCGGCGGCTGGCGCAGCTTCCTCCCCTGTCTTCCGGCTTTTCGGACAAGCTTGAGGAATATATGCTTGACCAGTTCCCGCTGCGTGAGCAGCTGCGCACGGTCAACAGCCTCGTGCGGCTCTACGGCCTCGGGCAGGCGGATATCCACAGCATCTATCTGCAGGGCGGCGGGGCCTTCCGCATGGACGGCCCGCTGCAGGAAAAGCAGGTGCGCCATGCCGCAGCGGTCTTTTCCGCCGTGCGGGAAACCTATTTCCCGTCGCTTCCGTCGCACTATGTCATCGTACCGGATAAAAATGCCAAGGCGGAGATCAGCCGTCCCCGGCTGGACACGGAGGCGCTGCGCGGCATCGTGCGCGAGGCCCTGCCCGGTATGACGGAGATCGACATCTGGGACCTGCTGTCCGCAGACGACTATTACAAAACGGACCCCCACTGGCGGCAGGAGCGGTTGCTCCCCGTCGCAGCGGCCATCTGTGAAGCGCTGGGCGCGGACGCGCCGGGAACCTTCACGGAAAAAACGCTCTCTCCGTTTTACGGCGCGTATTACGGGCAGGCGGCCCTGCCGATGGCCCCGGATACGCTGACGTACCTCGAAAGCGCCGACACGAAGGCCGCCAAGGTCACCGGCCCGGAGCTGGACGGCGCGCAGCCGGTCTACCGGCCGGAGCTGCTGGACGGGACGGACGGCTACGACGTCTTCCTCTCCGGCGCGCAGGCGGTCCTGACCGTCACATCGCCCAACGTGCACAACGGGCGGCACCTCGTGCTGTTCCGCGACTCGTTCGGCTCGTCGCTCGCGCCGCTGCTGCTCGGCTCATTCGAGCGCATCACGCTCGTGGACCTGCGCTATATCTCTGCCGCCCGGCTGACGGACTATGCAGACCTGTCAGACGCGACGGACGTGCTCTATCTCTGCTCGACGGCCGTGTGGAACAACGGCGGCACCCTGCGGGAATGAAGTCCCCGGATTTGCCATTGCGGGGCCCCAAAGGGACCGTGGCAAGCTCGCAGCGCCCGGCCGGATCACAGGCTACCCACAGCGAATTCGAAATTCCTTCGCACATCGTCCCGGCGGCATCCCCGCCGGGACTTTTTACTGTACTGCATATTATTGAAAATTACGGGATATTTTCTGTAAAAATATTGACAAAAAAGTTAAGGGGTGATATGCTGGACTTACCTAGGAAGGAAGGGAGTCCCCGGAACGAACGATTCTGTCGCCACAGAAAGTAGAATATAAGAAAAGAAGAAGAGACGTGAAAAAACATCATTTGACTCGTCTATGCAGCATCCTTTTGCTCGCTGCGCTGTTGGTTTCTCTCACCGTACCGCTGGTCTCGGCCTATTCCGATGTGACTCGTTCTGCTTTCCCGGATTACTTTGACGCGATCAACTATGTAACAGATAATGGCCTGATGAACGGGACCTCGTCCACGCAGTTTGAACCGAATTCCTTTCTCAGTCGTGCGATGCTGGTCGGTGCAGTATGGCATTCGCTCTATTAATT
>NZ_JBBMFF010000102.1:0-5381 GCF_040096185.1 Faecousia intestinalis
GATGCCGGATTTTCCGGCATCCCCGATCGGGTCTCTTACATATCGAACGGTTCCATGGAGAGGACGGGGTGGCCGACCTCGGTCAGGTAGTTCAGCAGCTCCTCGGGGTCTTCGGTGCAGATGGTCTCGTCGGCGATCATGTCGGCGAAGTTATCCACATCGTAGAGCTCCTTGGCAGCCTCGTTCAGCTTGTCGCGCATCTGCTCCTTGAGCTCCTTCGGCAGCCAGACGATACGGCCGAGGCCGCCTTCGGCAGCGATGAACTTCTTGGAGGCGATGAAGTGCTTGCCATGGCCCATAAAGCCCGGCGTCTGCACGCCGCCGCCCGTCATGGAGGCCATCTCGGAGAACGTCATGCCGAGCGGGGTCATGCCGGCGTACTCACGCATCGTGATGACAACGCCCATGCTGACCGGCTCGACGCCGCAGATGCATTCGAAGCAGCCGCAGGACGTCATCGGATCCTGGAACAGGGAGTACAGCGTGACGTGCTCGAGCGCACCGTGCGAGTACTTCTGGACGGCCTCGTCCACGTCCTCGTAGCGGCCGAGGCGCTCGTCGATGCAGTGCTCCTTCGGCACGACCTGGCAGGGACCCTGCGGGTCGAGCTCGTTCGTTGCCTTGGCGTCCAGCCAGGAAACGGCGCCGCAGAGGCCGAGGCGCTCCGGGGTGACGATGCAGACATGGCTCGGGGAGAAGGCCTGGCACATGATGCAGGTGTAGAACACGGGCACGGACTCGTCCGTCATGCTGCGCAGGCGGTCGTCGCGGCGGTTGAAGACCTCGTTGGCCATCGCGCGCAGCTCCTTGTTCTTCGCCTCGTCCACGACGATCTTGACCTGGCACTTGTCGACGACGGTGTCGAACTCGCTCTTGATCTTGGCGTAGAGGACCTCGCCGATGTGGCGGAAGCGGAAGCCCGCCTCAAAGTCGGCCTTCGAAACGCGGATACGGATCATATCGCGCTGGCCGGTGTGCATAACGCCCTCGATGCAGTTCAGGAAGGAGTGAATCTTGCGCTCCATAACGGACTCGAAGTCGGACTGCATGTTCTTGCCCGCGACCTCGACGATGTAGGACAGGGAGATCTTGGAGCCGACGGGGATCTCGTCGAGCTCGGGGCCGTCGACCGTGATCTTGTGGTCCTCGATCTCGGCGGCGTCTCTCGTGGTGACCAGCTCGAAGCAGTCCTTGCGGGAGCCGTCGACCTCGACCTGCATGTCGCCCTTGCGGATGATTTCGCCTTCGAACGCGGAAGCGAAGGAGACAGGAATGTCGATCGTGGTGATCTTGATCTTGATGTCGCGCGCCTCGAGGGAGGTGGCGTTGAACTTGCTGACGTCCTCCTGCACGATGAGGCTCTTCGGGACGCGGTAGATGTTCTCGGTCTCGTTCGTAACGACCGGGAAGCCGAGGGCAATGGCGCCCGCGCCGCAGGCGACGATGACGTCGTCCAGGGGCTTGAAGGCGTTGACGAACGCGGGAACGCGCTCCATCGTGTACTTCATCAGGCTGCCTGCGTCGCCCGGGGTGATGTTGCCGAAGATCAGGGCCGCGCGCAGCGCGACGGAGACGACATGGATGACGGCGGTGACGTCCTTGCCGAGCGGGATGACGCGGACATTGTCGCCGGTCTTGTAGCCCTTCTCCTCGAGCTGGTCGATGACGCCGCCCACGAGGGTGACGAGGATGCCCTGGCTCTGGTAGCTCTTCACGAGCGCGACGGCCTCATCGGCAGAGGGAGCGGAGCCGAGGATAACGGCAACGCCGGGGATGTCGCCCGTGACCAGCGGCACGCCGAGGTTACGGATGACGGCGTCGGACAGGTGGCCGTAGCAGGGCAGCTCATAGGGCGCTGCGCCGTTGAGGTACTTCAGGACCTCGATGAACTCGGCGCACAGTGCGGTGGCTACGCCGGACATGAAGGCGTCGTTCAGGCGGGGATTGCGGGTCATGAGCGTCTTGACGACGCCGAGAGCCTGCTTCAGCTCGCCGAGGGTGCCGACCTTCGAGCCGGTGACGGCGTAGTAGCAGGGCAGGGAGTAGGCAGTGTCGGGGAAGGACACGGCCTGGCCTTCGCCGTACTGGGCGATGGCATTGTCAATGGCGGCCTCGGTCAGGCCGTAAACGGCATCGTTGCCGCCGAATACACGTTCAAATAAAGTCACTGGGATTTTCCTCCTATTTTTCATCCCGATCCAGGATGGCCTTGATGTTCCGAATCTCTTCCATAGCCGTGCGGCTGAAATCGTACGGGGATTTTCCGTTGCGGTCAGCGTCCATGATCTCCGGATTGTAGTGGATGCAGCCGAGGAAGTCCTCTGCGGGGATGACGCTGCGGACATACGCCTCGTCGCGCTCGTCGCGCACCTTGTTGGCCACGACGCGCACGCGCTTCACGCCGAGATCGGCGGCAAGACGCTTGACGTTTCCGTAGGTCTGGACGCTGCGTGCGCCCGGCTCCACCACAACGAGGAACTGGTCCATGTTGGCTGCCGTGCCGCGGCCAAGGTGCTCCAGCCCTGCCTCCATATCCATGATGACGACGTCGTCCTTGCGGTAGGTCAGCGCGCTGAGCAGGGCCTTGAGCATCACATGCTCCGGGCACACGCAGCCGCTGCCGCCGACGTCGACCGTGCCCATGACAAGCAGCTTCACGCCGTTGACCTCGTGGGCGTATTTTTCGGGAATATCGGAAACGAAGGGGTTGAGCTTGAAGAATTTATTGGCCTCGTTTGCGCCGGTGCGCTCCTCGACGAGCGTGCGCATTTTGGAGATGGGGACGATGGAATCGACCTCCTCCTGACTCATGCCAAGCGCAAGGCCCAGGTTGGCGTCCGGATCGACGTCCGCAGCCAGCACGGGGCGGCCCTCGTCGGCGTAAAGCCGCGCCAGCGTGGAGGCGAGCGTCGTTTTGCCGACGCCGCCCTTGCCGGTGATCGCGAGCTTCATACTCAGATGCCCAGCGCAGCGCGCTTCTGCTCGATGCGCTCGATCATGAGATCGCCGAGCTTCTCGATGTCAGTTTCCACGGTGTAGTTGGCCTCGACCCAATCCTTCACGCCGTGCTCGCCGGTCAGCAGGTCGCAGATCTCGCTGGAGCCCTTGACGTACGGGTCAACGCCGAGGAAGGTGTCAATGCCGGTGGCCACGACGTAGTTGCCGATGGAGACGGCCTTCTCGCTCATCCACTCCGGGGCGCAGCCCACGACGGGAAGCTGGGAGATGTTCAGGCCGGAGTCCTTCGACAGCTCGGAGGCCAGGATCATCATACGGGAGATATCAACGCAGGAGCCCATGTGCAGCACGGGCGGGATGTTGGCCAGTTCGCACACGCGCTTCAGGCCGGCGCCGCAGAGCTCCTTGGCGTGCACCGGGTCCATGAGGCCGGCCTTGGCGGCGGCCTGCGCGGAGCAGCCGGAGACGATGAGGATGATATCGTTGGCGATGAGCTTCTTCATGAGCTCGATGTGGGCATAGTCGGGGCGGACCTTCGGATTGTTGCAGCCGACCATGGCGACGGCGCCGCGGAGAACGCCGGAGGTGACGCACTCGAGCAGGGGCTTCGTGGTGCCGAAGGTGTCGACCTGGCTGTTGGCAACGCCGTCGAGGACCTTAACGATGGCTTCGAGGGAATAGCCGACGCGGGCGTGGGAGACCTGGTTCGGAATGTTGACCAGATCGGTCTTGCGGTTCGTGAAGTTCTCAACGGCCATCTTCACAATGGACTTGGCGTTCTCACCGGCGTTGTCGGCGGAGAAGCGGATGAACTCGGAGTCCGGCATGCGGGCGATGGGGGAGGTGGTGACGAACTTCGTATGGAAGCACTTCGAGAGCGGGCCGAGGGCCGGGAAGATGCACTGCACATCGACGACGATGGCTTCGCATGCGCCCGTAAGGACAACGTTCTCCTGCGTCAGGAAGTTGCCGGCCATCGGGATGCCGTGGCGCATGGCGACCTCGTTCGCGGTGCAGCAGACGCCGCAGATGTTGATGCCCTTCGCGCCGACGCTCTTGGCAAGCGCGATCATTTCGGGATCATTGGCATAGTAGACGATCATCTCGGACAGGGAGGGATCGTGGCCGTGGACGACGATATTGACCATATCCTTCTCCATAACGCCGATGTTGGCCGTAGTGTCCACGGGCTTCGGCGTGCCAAACATGACGTCGGAGAATTCGGTGCCCATCATGGAGCCGCCCCAGCCGTCGGACAGACCGCTGCGGAGGGACTGGCGGATCAGGGCTTCGGGCAGGGAGGAGCAGCCCATATGGGTCATGTGCAGAGCGGTCGCGACCTCGCGGTCGATGGCGCGCGGCTCGATCTCCGCCTTGTGCCACAGCTCCTGCGTGTGCTCCGGAGCGCGCTTCAGGAAGCGCTGCACGCCGAAGGGCTTGCCGTATTCCATCAGGCCGATCTCGGCCATCTCGTGCGCCAGCTCATAGATGTCCTTGCCTTCGGTCTCGACGCCCCACTCATGCGCGATGCGGATGAGCTTCTCGGGGTCCTTGACCTGATAGTTGCCGCCTTCCTTCGTCTGATGCAGGGTGTGCATGATCTCACGGCCATGATCAGAGTGGGTGGCAGCGCCGCCGGCGGTGAACTTCAGGAAGTTTCTGCCGACGATGCCGTGCACGTCGCAGCCGCAGATGCCGCGCGGGCTCTTCGGCGTGATACGGCAGGGGCCCATAGCGCAGATGCGGCAGCAGGTGCCGGCCTCACCGAAGCCGCAGTGCGGCGTCTGATTCTTGACGCGCTGCTGCCAGCTGTCGGCGCCGACCTTCTTGCCGTTTTCCAGCAGGGAAGCGGTGGCGGCCTCCATCTCCTCTATGGTAACGAAGCGTTCTTGATCCATTGGGTAGTCCTCCTGTATTGATCTCGGGTGTTGGGATCGTGGGTCACAAAAAGATTTTTTGCAGGCTGACGAGCCTGCTGCAAGGGGCATACTGCGCCCTTGTTTTCCGATATGATTTTATCAATAAAAGCCCCTGTTGTCAATGACAAATCCGGCGGCTCTGGGGAAATTTGCACGAAAGGCAGGGAATTTCCGGACGTTTTGTCATATGGTTTGCCATCCCCCGCAGGGGGATGGATGAAATAAGGAATAATGAATACGGAAGACTGAAGAATGAAGAATGGACCATACGCCGGCCGTCGTTCAATCCGCACTGGCCCTGTAGGGGCGGGGACAGCCAGGCCCGTCCGCGAAGCGGCAGTAGTACCGCCGATTCGGTGCGCCGCACCGTTCCCATTGCTGCGCCGCCCTGACGTGTCATTGCGAGGCCCAAAGGGGCCGTGGCAATCTCGGGAAGGCACTTCCAGTTCGTACAAGGTGCCGATAAAAACGCACCGACCGATTGCGTCTGTAGCGGCGCTCATT
>NZ_JBBMFF010000103.1:0-983 GCF_040096185.1 Faecousia intestinalis
ACGTTTTCGCCGGAAGTGCCCAATTATCCGGCCAAGTACTGCGAGATTCCCACGTCGCTTCGCTCCTCGGAATGACAAACCTGAAGGTCCTGCGCCACTGAATCAATGGCGCAAATACTGCTGTTCTCCCAGGCGCTCAGGGAACACCGCTACATTTTTCTCTCGCGCGGCGGCATCCCCGCCGGGACTTTTTCCATTTACCGCACTGCATATTATTGAAAATTACGGGATATTTTCTGTAAAAATATTGACAAAAAAGTTAAGGGGTGATATGCTGGATTTACCGGAAGGGAATACTTGTCAAACGTTCAATTGGAACGGAAGGGAAGGAGAAAATACCCATGAAAAACCCGAGATATTGGAAATTACTGGCTTTCACGATTGCAGTCATCGCCATTTCCTCTCTCCTGTTCGGCTGCACAAAGCAGAAATTGGCACCGATGACAAAAGTCTGGGTTTCCCCCTATTACATCAGTAATTGGGTATACAACGCGGAAGGCAAATACCTGCATACAGGAGATAACGGCGCGGTAACAGCGGATTCTACGATGGAAATTCTGCATGAGAGTACCTGGCCAATGGGCGTTACGGCTTCAATGCCAAAGTATCTGATTCCAGATACGGAAAAGCTGCTTTTTGAAGTCACGGCGAAAAATGCCGCGATACGGGCGGATTCCGATGAGGTTTATCTCATAGCAGAACTGGTGAATGAGGCCGATGATCAGTGGTTGGAGCTGACTGCGAACGGTTTCCGTCTGAAGGGCAAAGTAACTTCATACAACGCAAGGGGGCATTTTAAGCAAGCAGCTTTTCCAAGTGCAGACGACTTCTATTACAAACTGACCGGCGAGCAGGAGAGCGATCTGCGGGTGTACTGGCAGGACAATACGCTCCGGATCGTCTCCGAAAGTCCCGGTGAAGTTACGCTGCATTTAAAAGATTTGCGTGACACCTACCAGTTCCCGGCGGGCGGCTGCGTGATC
>NZ_JBBMFF010000104.1:0-3170 GCF_040096185.1 Faecousia intestinalis
GCTCACTACCCGCAAGGGGCACGCCGCATCCGTAAGGCGGCAAAGCCGCCAACGGCTGCGCAGTGAGCGCCGCTACAAAGTTGTAATCAAATCAATTGGATCATTTTGAAATTCACCATACAGGAGTCTTTTCGGGAATGAACATTGTTATCATCGGAGCCGGCAAGATCGGCGCGACGCTGACGGAGCAGCTGCTCCGCGAGGGTCACGAGATCACCGTCGTCGACACGCGCACTGCTGCGCTCGACGCCATCGGCAACACGCTCGACGTCATGACCGTCGAGGGCAACGGCATCAGCATGGACACGCAGGTGGAGGCCGGCGTGCCCTCTGCCGATCTTGTCATCGCCGTGATGTCCACGGACGAACAGAACCTGCTCTCGTGCCTCATTGCCAAGCGCCTCGGTGTGGGCAACACGATCGCCCGCGTGCGCAACCCGGAATATACGAGCGGGCTGCATCTCATTCAGGACGACCTCGGGCTGAGCATGGCGCTCAACCCGGAGCTGGCCAGCGCCACGGAGATCGCGCGCATCCTGCGCGCCCCGGCCTCCATCAAGATCGACACGTTCTCGAAGGGCCGCGTGGAGCTGCACAAGATGCGTATCGACCCCGGCTCCATGCTCGACGGCATGAAGCTCTCCGACCTCGGCCGCCTGCAGTCCGGCGCGCTTGTGTGCGTTGTGGAGCGCGGGCAGCACGAGGTGTACATCCCCGACGGCAGCTTCACCCTGCTGGCGGGCGACCGCATCAGCGTGGTGGCAAGTCCGAAGCTCGCCGCAAAATTCTTCCACAAGATCGGTGTGCAGACGAACCCCGTCAAGCGCGTGATGCTGCTCGGCGGCGGGCGCATCTCCTACTACCTCGCGCGGCAGATGCTGGACTTCGGCGCGAGCGTGAAGATCATCGAGTCCAGCGCCGCCGTGTGCGACTCGCTGGCAGAGCGCCTGCCCGAGGCCACGATCATCCACGGAGACGGCACGAGTGAGCAGCTGCTCGCCGAGGAGGGCATTGCAAAGATGGACGCCGTGGCCTCGCTGACGGGCATCGATGAGGAAAACGTGCTGATGAGCCTCTATGCCCGCAGCGTCTCGAGCGCGAAGATCGTCACGAAAATCAACCGCACGACATTCTCCCACATCATCAAGGGCATGGACCTCGGAAGCGTGTTCCACCCCCGCTATATCGCGGCCGACCACATCGTCCGCTACGTCCGCGCCATGCAGAACTCGCTCGGCTCGAACGTCGAGACGCTCTATAAGATCGTCGGCAACAAGGCCGAGGCACTGGAGTTCCGCGCCACGGAGAAATCCGCCGTCTGCGGCAGGCCGCTCATGGAGCTGCCCACGCGGCCGAACCTGCTCATCGGGGCCATCAACCGCGAAGGCCGGATCATCACCCCCGGCGGCCGCGACACCATCGAGCCGGGCGACACCGTCGTCGTCGTGACGGCGGCGACGGGTCTGGACGATCTGGACGACATTCTGGACAAGCGGAGAGTGAAAGCATGAATTACCGCATGATCCTCTCCCTGCTGGGCGACGTGCTGCTGGTCATCGGGGCCTTCCTGCTGCTGCCGTGCATTGTCGCCGTGATCTACGGCGAGCCGGAGCTGTGGGTCCTGCTTGCCACGGCCGCAGGCAGCGGCCTGCTCGGCGGGCTTTTTATCCTGCTGCGGCCGAAGCGCCGCCGTGAGCTGCACGCGCGTGACGGCTTCGTGATGGTCGCGCTGAGCTGGATCCTCATCTCGCTCGTCGGCGCGATCCCGTTTACGGTCTCCGGGGCGATCCCGTCGTATCTCGACGCCGTGTTCGAGACCATGTCCGGCTTTACGACGACCGGTGCAAGCATCCTCCGCGCCGTGGAGGATCTGCCGAAGTGCCTGCTGTTCTGGCGCAGCTTCACCCACTGGCTCGGCGGCATGGGCGTGCTCGTATTCATGCTGGCCATCGTGCCGCTGTCCGGCGAGAGCATCTATCTGCTGCGGGCCGAGTCCCCCGGCCCTTCCGTCAGCAAGATGGTGCCGAAGATGCGCACGTCCGCCGCGATCCTCTATGCCATCTACTGCGCCATGACGCTGCTGCAGATCCTGTTCTACCGGCTGGGCGTGCTGTTCGGCTGGGGCGAGATGACGTGGTTCGACAGCCTGTGCCTTGCCTTCGGCACGGCCGGTACGGGCGGCTTTTCCGTGCGCAACAGCGGCCTTGCGGACTACTCGGCCTACCTGCAGGCCGTGACGACGGTGTTCATGGTCCTGTTCGGCGTGAATTTCTCGGTGTATTTCTTCCTGCTGCGCCGCCGCTTCAGGCTCGCGTGGCACAACAGCGAAGTGCGCTGGTACTTTATCATCATTTTCGGGGCCATCGTCCTCATCAGTGCCAACCTGCTGCTCACGGGCGGGTTCTTCCCCACCGTGTTCCAGACGATCCACCATGTGGCCTTCTCCGTCGGCTCCGTCATCACGACGACGGGCTTCGGCACGGCGGATTTTGCGAAATGGCCGGAATTTTCCAAGACCGTGCTGCTCATCCTAATGGCCATCGGCGCGTGCGCCGGGTCGACGGGCGGCGGCATTAAGGTCAGCCGCGTGCTCATTCTGGCCAAGACGGCCCGCGCCGAGACGCGCCACCTGCTGCACCCCCACTCCGTGGAGGTCATGACGATGGACGGCAAACGCGTGAGCAGCGAGGTCATCCGCGGCACAATGGCGTTCTTTATCTGCTATGCCGCCATTGCCGTCGTGTCCATTCTGCTGGTCTCGCTCGATAACTTCGGGGCCGAGACGAGCGTGACATCCGTGTTCGCCACGCTGAACAACATCGGCCCGGGCCTGAGCCTCGAGGTCGGCCCGTTCGGCAGCTATGCGAACTTCTCCGCCCTGTCGAAGGTCGTGCTGACGCTCGACATGCTCCTCGGGCGGCTGGAGCTGTTCCCCGTGCTGCTGCTCCTCAGCCCCGCAACATGGCGGAAGCATTAAAGGCCAAATGTAGGGGCGAGGCATGCCTCGCCCGTCCGCGAAGCGGCATAAGGACGGCCCATTCGGTGCAGGGCACCATTGTCAGCGCCGCGCTCCCAGATTTGTCATTGCGAGGCCTGCGCGAAAAGAGCGCCTTGAGATCATATTTGAAAACAATTTCGGCTGTGTGCGCAGGCGTAATTTTGACGGATCT
>NZ_JBBMFF010000105.1:0-2681 GCF_040096185.1 Faecousia intestinalis
CCCAGGCCCCCAGATTTGTCATTGCGAGGCCCCAACGGGGCCGTGGCGCCCTGAGCGCGCAGCGCGAGGAAGTGCCCTTGGGGTGCAATCTCGCAGTGCCCGGTTGAATCATGGGAAAGCCTTCGGCGAAAACGCAACTGCCTTCCCGAGATTGTAACGGGCGCAAAGCGCCCTCGCAATGACAAATCGGGGGCGTCTGCCATTTTAACGACAGCCTGTTCATTTCGGCAGCTCTGCGCCGGGAGGGACATGTCCCTCCCCTACAACGCGCGGCCGGAGGCCTTGTGCAACCTTCTATTTTCAATTTTCCGCCCGCCGTATGCTGCTTCCCAGCATTGGCGCGCAACACCATAAAAAAAGCCTGCACAGGTCGTTTCCTGCGCAGGCTTTGCTTATTCCTGATTTTCCACAAAGGCAGTCAGATCGCCCACCGTGCGGATCCCCTGCAGGTCGTCATCCGTCCATTCGATGCCGAATTCCTGCTCCAGGGAAAGCATCAGATCGCCGAGATCCGACGGCTCCATCTCCAGATCCTCCAGCATCACGGTGTCTGGCGTTACGCGGCTCTCGTCGCATGCCAGCTGCTCACAAAGAAATTCGCGGATCGTTTCAAAAACCATGGATAACACCTCCCCCCTGTGAATTGCCCGCTACAAGTATACAGGCTCTAACAGGGAAATGCAAGAGGCAAGCGCATGGAATCCGGCAAAAATTTCCGCTGCGCATCGGGCGCTGTTTTCAGCCTGCGAGGACCTCGACCTTCCGCACGCCGTCCACCTGAGAAAGCTCGCGCATCAGCGCCTCAACGCCCTGCGAGATGCCGCTCGTCTCGGCCGAGATCGTCACGGAGGCACAGCCGTTTGTCGGAATTGCCTGATTGATCGTCAGTATATTTGCGCCGAATTGGGCAAAAATGGTGAGTATGCTGGAAAGCAGGCCCGTCATGTCCCGCAGCAGCAACTGGAAGGTCAGAATGCGGCCAGCCATCAGGTTCTGGAACGGCGAGATGGAATCGCGATACTTGTAAAATGCACTGCGGCTGATGCCCGTGGCGCGCGCGGCGTCATTCACCGTTGCGACCTCACCGGTCTCCAGCAGCCACTTTGCCTCGGCGACCTTGAGAAAAACCTCCGGCAGCGCCTGGGCCTCCACGATATAGTATTTCGGAAGCTGTGCCATATATGGCTCCTCCTGTTCACAAGAGATGTGCAGATGTTTCCCGAACAAGTGCATTCTAACATAAGCGCCCCGAAAATGCAAGCGCAATCCGCGCGGCGCGGTCGAAAGGAGTCGAGGAAATGAAAAAGCTCTGGCAGCTGTGCGCCTGCGCCGCCGGGGTGCTGGCGGGCCTGTGGCTCACGGCGCGCATCCTCCTGCCCGTCGGCCTGCCGTTCCTGCTCGGCCTCGGCCTTGCCCGGCTGGCCCGGCCGCTTGCCGTGCGCCTGCGCCGCCTGCCGCGCGGGCTGGCTGCTTTTCTCAGCGTGACGGCCGTGTGCCTCGCCGCGGCCGCCGTGCTCACGGGCCTCGGCTGGGCGCTGTGGCAGGGCTGCGCTGCCCTGTGCGCCCGTCTGCCTGGCCTGCTCTCCTCGCTGGCCGAACCGCTGCAGCGCCTGCATGCCGCGGCCCTGCATCTGGCCAGCCGCCTGCCGGACGGGATGGGAGAGGCCGCAGCCCAGTGGGTCGACAGGCTGTTTGCGGGCGGGAGTGTCGTGGCCGACTCCGTGTCGCAGGGCGTGTTCGGCTGCGTCACGCGCGTGCTCGGCTGGATGCCGCAGCTGCTGCTCTTCGGGCTGACGGCCCTGCTGTCCGCCTATTTCCTCGCGGGCGATGCGCCGAGGCTCCGCGCCCTTGCGGCGCGCCATGTGCCGGAGGAATGGCGGGCGCGCGGCGGGCAACTCCTTGTGCGTCTGCGCGCTGCCCTGCGGGGCTATGTCCTCGCACAGGGAAAGCTCCTGCTCGTGACGTTCGGCGTCGTTTCGCTCGGCCTGCTCGCCGCGCTGCGGCGGCCGCACGCCGTGCTTTTGGGCGCGCTCATCGCCGTGGTCGATGCCCTGCCCGTCCTCGGCTCCGGGACGGTGCTGCTGCCGTGGGCGGCCGTCTCCCTGCTGCGCGGGTCCGGCGGCCTTGCCCTCGGCCTGACCGTCACCTATGCCGCCGCGGCCTTCGCCCGCTCGGCCCTTGAGCCGCGCCTGCTCGGGCGGCAGATCGGCCTGCCGCCGCTGCTGACGCTCCTGTCGCTCTATGCTGGCTATCGCCTGTTCGGTCTTGCGGGGATGATCCTCCTGCCTCTCGCCGTGCTGCTTGCAAAGCAGGTGTGGGAGCTGGCGGAGGGGAATGGCGGGGGCATCGATGGAGCGTTGTAGGGGGACGGCATGCGGCGAGTGGAAAATAGAAAATGGAAAGTGGAAAGTTTCGCAAGGCTGCCAGCCGTGCGTTGTAGGGGAGGGGCATGCCCCTCCTGGCGCAATACTGTCGACCAGCACAGACCATCGTTAAAATGCTGATGGCCCCCCAATTTGTCATTGCGAGGGCGCTTTGCGCCCGTGGCAATCTCGGGAAGGCACTGCCGATTCGCACAGGTTGTCGATAAAAGCGTACTAACCGATTGCGTCTGTAGCGGCGCTCACTGCGCAGCCGTTGGCGGCTTTGCCGCCTTACGGATGCGGCGTCCCCTTTACGGG
>NZ_JBBMFF010000106.1:0-14938 GCF_040096185.1 Faecousia intestinalis
GCTGAGGTTTCCCTCAGCGGCTCAAGATGCAATATGCAGGAATTAGTTCTCAGCAGTCTCGATGACGACGCCGGAACCGACGGTACGACCGCCTTCACGGATAGCGAAGCGGAGGCCCTTCTCGATAGCGATCGGGGTGATCAGCTCGACATCCATGTCGATGTTGTCGCCAGGCATGCACATCTCAACACCCTCGGGGAGGCTGATGATGCCGGTGACGTCGGTGGTACGGAAATAGAACTGCGGACGATAGTTGTTGAAGAACGGGGTATGACGGCCGCCTTCTTCCTTGGACAGGACATAGACCTGGCCACGGAACTTGGTGTGCGGATGGATGGAGCCCGGCTTGCAGAGGACCTGGCCACGCTCGATGCTCTTCTTGTCAACGCCGCGGAGCAGAGCGCCGATGTTGTCGCCGGCTTCTGCGTAGTCCAGCAGCTTGTGGAACATTTCGATATCGGTGACGACGGTGGACTTCTTCTCTTCCATCAGGCCAACGATCTCGACCGGCTCGTTCTTCTTGACGATACCGCGCTCGACACGACCGGTGGCGACGGTGCCGCGGCCGGAGATGGTGAAGACGTCCTCGACCGGCATCAGGAAGGGCATGTCAGCCTTGCGGTCCGGGGTCGGGATATAGTCGTCAACTGCGTCCATGAGCTCCTTGATGGAGGCATAGGCGGGGTCGTTGGGGTCGTTGCTCTCGCAAGTCAGAGCCTGCAGAGCGGAGCCCTTGATGATGGGGACATCGTCGCCCGGGAACTCGTAGTAAGACAGGGTCTCGCGGACTTCCATCTCGACGAGCTCGAGCAGCTCCTCGTCATCGACCTGATCGCACTTGTTCAGGTAAACAACGATAGCGGGAACGCCGACCTGACGGGCCAGCAGCAGGTGCTCCTTCGTCTGGGCCATGGGGCCGTCGGAAGCAGCGATAACCAGGATAGCGCCGTCCATCTGAGCAGCGCCGGTGATCATGTTCTTGATATAGTCGGCGTGGCCCGGGCAGTCGACGTGAGCATAGTGACGCTTCTCGGTCTCGTACTCAACGTGAGCGGTGTTGATTGTGATACCACGAGCCTTCTCTTCCGGAGCCTTATCGATGGAATCATAGGCCTCGAACTGAGCTCTGCCCTGGAGGGACAGCCACTTGGTGATGGCAGCGGTCAGCGTGGTCTTGCCGTGGTCAACATGGCCGATGGTGCCGATGTTAACATGAGGCTTAGTTCTTTCAAATTTCTGCTTTGCCATTGAAAAATCCTCCTGTTTGATTCGTAAATGGTAAAAACTTTATATTCGCTTACTTACACTATACACCAAAAGGTGTGCAATAGCAAGCATTTTTTACTTGGAGCTGCGTTTTTCTACGATTTCCTGCTGAATGGACTTCGGCAGTTCGACGTAGTGGCTCGGCTCCATGGAATACTGTCCACGGCCCTGCGTGCGGCTGCGGAGATCGGTTGCATAGCCGAACATCTGCGACAGAGGCACGTTGGCATCCACCTGCGTGGAGCCGTTTCTCGGGATCATGCCGAGGATGTTGCCGCGGCGGGCAGAGATATCGCCGATAACATCGCCCATATACTCTTCCGGCACGATTACGCTGACCTTCATGATCGGCTCGAGGATAACCGGCTGCGCCTTGCGGCAGGCCTCCTTGAAGGCCATGGAACCGGCGATCTTAAAGGCCATCTCAGAGGAGTCGACCTCATGGTAGGAGCCGTCATACAGCGTGACCTTAACGTCCACGACGGGATAGCCTGCCAGAACACCGGCCTGCATCGCGCCCTGGATACCGGCGTCGACCGCGGGAATGTATTCCTTCGGGATGGCGCCGCCGACAATGGCATTGATGAACTCATAGCCCTTGCCGGACTCGTTCGGCTCGAGCTTGATCTTGACGTGACCGTACTGGCCCTTACCGCCGGACTGACGGGCATACTTCATATCGACGTCTGCCTTGCCCTTCACGGTTTCCTTGTAAGCGACCTGCGGTGCGCCGACATTGGCCTCGACCTTGAACTCGCGCAGCAGGCGATCGACGATGATCTCCAGATGCAGCTCGCCCATACCGGCAATGATGGTCTGACCCGTCTCTTCGTCGGTGTAGGTCTTAAACGTCGGGTCCTCCTCGGCCAGCTTCATCAGGGCGATGCCCATCTTCTCCTGACCGGCCTTGGTCTTCGGCTCGATGGCCACGCGGATAACGGGCTCGGGGAATTCCATGGACTCGAGGATGATCGGATGCTTCTCATCGCAGAACGTGTCGCCGGTCGTGGTGTTCTTCACACCGACGGCGGCAGCGATATCGCCGGCATAGACCGTGTCGATATCCTCGCGGTGATTGGCGTGCATCTGCAGGATGCGGCCCAGGCGCTCGCGGGTGCCCTTCGTGGAGTTCAGAACGGTCGAGCCCTTGTCGAGGCTGCCGGAATAAACGCGGAAGAAGCACAGCTTGCCGACATACGGGTCGGTCGCGATCTTGAAGGCCAGAGCGGAGAACGGTGCGTTGTCGTCCGCCGGGCGGAAGTCCTCTTCGTCAGTCTTCGGGTTCACACCGGCGATGCCCTTCTTGTCGAGGGGAGACGGCATGAAGTCGACGATGGCGTCGAGCAATTCCTGAACGCCCTTGTTCTTATAAGAGGTGCCGCAGGTCACGGGCACCATCTGCACGGCGATGGTCGCCTTGCGGATGGCAGCGCGGATCATGTCCTCGGGCACTTCCTCACCGCTGAGGTAGAGCTCCATGATGGCGTCATCCTGATCGGAGACGGCATCGAGCAGCTTCTCGTGGTATTCCTGCGCAAGCTCGGTCAGGTCCTCGGGGATCTTCTCCTCGCGGACATCCTTGCCCAGCTCATCGTAGAAGACAAAGGCCTTCATGCGGATCAGGTCGACCACGCCGCGGAAATCGGACTCCGCACCAATGGGGAGCTGAATGGGGACGGCGTTACACTTCAGCCGTTCATGCATCATGTTGAGAACATTGTAGAAATTCGCGCCCATGATGTCCATCTTATTGATATACACCATGCGCGGGACATGATACTTGTCGGCCTGACGCCAGACGGTCTCCGTCTGGGGCTCCACGCCGCCCTTTGCGCACAGGACCGTCACAGCACCGTCGAGCACGCGCAGGGAACGCTCGACCTCAACCGTGAAGTCAACGTGGCCCGGGGTGTCGATGATGTTGATGCGGCAGTGACGCCAGAAGCAGGTCGTTGCAGCGGACGTGATGGTGATGCCGCGCTCCTGCTCCTGCTCCATCCAGTCCATGGTAGCCGTGCCCTCGTGGGTCTCACCGATCTTGTAGGTGCGGCCGGTGTAGAACAGGATACGCTCGGTCGTGGTGGTTTTGCCGGCGTCGATGTGCGCCATGATACCAATATTTCTTGTATTCTCAAGCGAGTATTTTCTCGGCATTGGGTAACTCCTTTGATTTGTTTACCAGCGGAAATGGGAGAATGCCTTGTTCGCTTCTGCCATCTTGTGGGTATCTTCGCGCTTCTTCACAGAGGCGCCGGTGTTGTTGCAGGCGTCCATGATCTCGCCGGCGAGGCGCTCTTTCATGGTCTTTTCGCTGCGCTTGCGGGAATAAGCAGTCAGCCAGCGCAGGCCGAGCGTCTGACGGCGCTCCGGGCGAACCTCCAGAGGAACCTGATAGGTTGCGCCGCCCACGCGGCGGGACTTGATTTCCAGGGAAGGCATGATGTTTTCCATTGCCTGCTGGAAAGCGTCCAGACCGTTCTTGCCGGTCTTGGTCTCGACGATCTGGAATGCGTCATAGACGACGCGCTGGGCAACGCCCTTCTTGCCGTCGAGCATGACGCTGTTGACGAGCTTAGTCACCAGAGTGGAATTATAGACAGGATCCGGAAGGACCTCTCTCTTGGGAACATTACCTCTTCTGGGCACTTCGCTTCCCTCCTTCATAAAAAAATGATTTCATAGGTACTTCAATAGCCCTTGCTACTGTTGGTGCCGTGCCAGAGATTCCCAAAAACGTATTTTCAAGAACATCATGGCAAGGCAGGATGCCTTGCGGCACGGGGAATTACTTCTTCTTGGCCTTCGGACGCTTCTGACCGTACTTGGAACGGGCCTGCATACGGCCATTCACACCCTGGGTATCGAGCGTACCGCGGATGATGTGGTAACGCACGCCGGGGAGGTCCTTGACACGGCCGCCGCGGATCAGAACGACGGAGTGCTCCTGCAGGTTGTGGCCGACGCCGGGGATATAAGCGGACACTTCGTAGCCGTTCGTCAGGCGGACACGCGCGATCTTACGCAGAGCGGAGTTCGGCTTCTTCGGGGTGGTGGTTCTGACTGCGGTGCAGACGCCTCTCTTCTGGGGAGAAGACAGGTCGGTGGCACGGTTCTTCAGGGTGTTGAGGCCCTTCTGCAGTGCAGGTGCGGTGGACTTGTAGGTCGCCTGCTCTCTGCCCTTTCTGACCAGCTGATTAAAAGTAGGCATGATGTTCTCCTTTCTTGCAAAAATCTGCTGCTTTGCAGCGTTTATCTTATCCCGGAATATCTGGAAATATTCCGCAGATAACGAGATCAGATGACCCCGGCAGCGGTAGCCGCCACGGAAATGCCGCAGGCCTGCCCGAGCTGACGGGCGGACGCAGCCGTCTCGACCGGGATACCGGCGAGCGTGCATGCCTCGCGGATGGGGTCAGTCAGCGCGGGATCCGCATCGTCCGCAAGGAAGACCTTGCGCACTCTGCCGTCGGCAAGTGCCCGGCGGAGCTGCTTGACTCCGACGATCCGCGCTGCATAGTTGAGTTCTTCGAGCACCGTTTTACACCTCCGGATTGCTCGGTTTGCATGCTCACGCAATCATGAATTATAGCAGAATGAAGCGAAATAGTCAATCTTTTTTGCACGTTTTGCCGGAATTTTTTCTGAAGTCCGGAGAAAATTCACTTTTCTTCCGTCTGTTCCGCGGGCTCTTCCACCATTTCGCCCAAAAACTCGCGCAATTCCGCGGCAATTTTGCACACCGGCGCATGGAGGCACGCCGGAAAATCGCAGTCCGCAGCACCGTCGTCCGTGTCGGCCATCACGACGCGCGACGCATCGAGCGCGCGGCAGTAGCCGGAAAAGCACTGTTCCATCCGATTTTTCTCCTTTCCCGCGCAGCCGTTTTCGATTCCCGCTTGTAAAAACCGGGCGGCTGCATTATAATAAAACCAGATCTGAGGATCTGATAAAAAGCATCGACAGACAGGAGGCGCGCCATGCTGGCACTCTGGATCCTGCTGGGGCTGTGTGCGTTCCTCGCACTGCTCCTGCTGCTTCCGCTGCATATCTATCTTGCCTTTACGCCGGAGGCGGGGTTTTCGTTTTACGCCCGCTATACGTTCCTGACCATCCGCCCGGACGGCGAGCCGAACGAAAAGCTCATGGAGCAGGTCTTCACGCTGCTCGGTCTGCGTGATGTCAGCAGCACGGCCAACGCGCGCAGCGCCGTTTCTGCCAAGGGTGCTGCCGCCACGCTGTGTGAGCTCGGCGCTGTGCTGCGCACCCTGCTCGGGCGCGTGTTCTGGCTGCTGCACCGCGGCACGTTCCGCCGCTTTTCCCTGCACATCGCCGTCGGCGCGGGCGATCCCGCCGATGCGGCGCTGGACTACGGCATGGTGTGCGCGGCGCTGTATCCCGTGCTCGGGCTGCTGCAGTCCGCTATCCGTTTCCGCAGGCCGGACGTCGCCGTGACCTGCACGGAGGAGCCGCAGACGAACGTCGAATTTTCCGCAAAATTCTCGCTTCGCGCTATTCTCATCGTGCGGGCCTTCTTCCATCTGCTGGCGGAGAATGTCCGCAATACCTTATAAATAAGGAGGAGCGTCATGAAAGAGCTTCTGAAAGTATTGGAATTCACCGCCGACCGCACGCAGGCCCTTGCGGATTCGCAGTCCGTTGCGGGCGAACCGCTGCACGTCGGCGACGACACGCTCATTCCCGTCAGCAGCATCTCCTGCGGCTTTGCAGGCGGCGGGAGTGATCTGCCCGCACGCACGCGCAATGATGCCGCCGCGGCAGGCAGCGGCGCAAGACTGGCAAAGACGCCGGTCGCCTTCCTGGCCGTGTGCGGGCAGGAGGTGCAGGTGCTGACGCTCGAGCAGCCCGCAAAGGAAGAAAAATCGCTGCTGGCGCAGCTTGCCCCGCTGGCCGAAAAGGTCCGGCAGGCCGCCGCGGAAAAGAAGGCGGCCAAGGCCGAAGAAACGCTTCCGGCAAAGACAGGAAAAAAGAAGTCTCGTTGACGCACCGGCCGCCTGCGCAGCGTATCAAAAGCCTCGCAGAGTTCGCTGCCCGCAGGCGGCGAAAAAAATAAGATCATTTTCTCCGGCGGCGTGTACGTCGGAGAAAATACCGCTCAGTCCGCCAGTGTGCAAATCGCCCGCCTTTGGCGGACGATTTGTGCGCGCAGCGGACTGCGATCTTTTTGTTGGGAAAGCCCAAAGGGCTTTCCCAACAGTCTTTTAGAGTCCAAGGCCCTTTTGTAAATTCACAACGAAGTCCTGCACATTCGTCACGATGCCGCGGGCGGACAGGCTGCCGCGGTCGGCCAGCTTGTTCACCACGAATTCCGACACATCGACGCAGTAGAAATACACCTGCCGCACCGTGCCGTCCGGCAGAACGCGGAACGAGGGCGTCATGTTGCCCGTGGCGATGGTGTGGAGCATCGTCGCCATGCTGATGACGGTCGTTGCGCTGCGGATCTGGTCGCGCATGGCGTTCTGCGCCGCATAGACGTCGCCGTAGACCGGAGGCAGCGGGCCGTCGTCGCGGATGGAGCCGCCGAGCACATAGGGAACGCCGCACTTTTCGCAGCTGTAGATGATGCCGTCGTGGATGTTTTCGTTTTGGATGAAATTTGCGATGCTGCCGTGATAGCGCACGCGGTTGATGGTGTCAAGATGATGATAGTGGCCGTTCGGCACGGAGCGCTGCGTGTAGATGTCCTGCCCGAGCGCCGTCTTAAGGTAGGCAGCCTCCAGATCGTGCGTGGCCAGCGCGTTGCCCGCCAGAATGGCGTGGACATAGCCGTTTTCGATCAGCTTGGCCATGGCCGCGCGGGCGTCATGGTCAAAGGCGAAGGCCGGGCCCATGACCCAGACGATCTTGCCGTGGTCACGCTCGTGGCGCAGCAGGTCATACAGCTCGTCATAATCGCGGGAGAAGGCCGTCTCACGCGAGCGGTTCTGGCGGAAGGCAAACGTCTCCTTTTCCTTCTCCTCCTCGCGGAAGCCGTTCGGGTGCACATAGATGCCGTCCGTGGCATCCTCGGTCCGGCCGGTGAACACCAGGTCGCCCTTGCGCAGCAGGCGGAACTCGCGGACGATAATGCGGCCGTTTTCATACACGGCAACGCAGTCCATGCGGCTTTCCTCTGCAAGGAGCCACTGGCCGTTCACCTTGAAATACTCGGGGAAAATGCTCATGGCGTGGTAATGCTCCGGCGCAACGCCGTCAAACGGGGCGGGCACGCAGACGGCATCCGGCGCGTTGTGGAAGCGCTGCTCGGAAAAATCAGGCGGAAAATAAGGTCTGAGCTGGAACATGGTCTTGTCCCCCTTGGTATTAGTAATTTGTTGCTCGGATGAGCATAGTATACCGGATTCCGCGGCAGGTTTCAAGAGGGCAAATCGCGGGCAGTTGCGAAGTCCGGCTTCCTGTGGTATACTAATTTGAAATGATTCGACAAAAACAGGGAGGTGCTGCGCATGGAGGCGCAAAAGGGAGGAAAGCGGCGGCTCGTGCTCGGCATTTTTGCTCAGGTGGACGCCGGGAAGACCACGCTTTCCGAGGCGCTGCTCTACAAGACCGGCGCGCTGCGCACGCTCGGCCGTGTTGACCGCGGCGACGCCCATCTCGACACGCACGAGCTGGAGCGGGCGCGCGGCATCACGATCTTTTCCAAGCAGGCGCGCTTTGAAACGGAGCGTCTCGCCGTCACCCTGCTCGACACGCCGGGCCATGCCGATTTTGCGCCGGAGGCCGAGCGCGTCATGCCCGTCATCGACTGCGCGCTGCTGCTCGTCAGCGGCACGGACGGCGTGCAGGGCCACACGCTGACGCTCTGGCGGCTGCTGCAGCACTACGGCGTGCCCGTCGTCCTGTTCTTCAATAAAATGGACCTGCCCGGCGCAGACCGCGCCGCCCTGCTGGCCGATGCGCGCACCGCGCTCAGCGACCGCTGTGCCGCGCTGGACGACGCCGAGTCCGTCGCCCTCAGCTCCGAAGCCCTGCTGGAGCACTTTCTGAACACCGGCGCATTGGATGACGCCCTTGCCGCCGACGCCGTGGCAAAGCGGGAGCTGTTTCCCTGCCTGTTCGGCTCGGCGCGGCAGCTTGACGGCATCGACGAGCTGCTGCGGGCGCTGGAGTGCCTTGCGCCCGTGCCTGTCTATCCCGCGGAGCTTTCGGCCCGCGTCTATCAGATCGCCCATGATCTGCAGGGCAATCGCCTGACGTTTCTGAAGGTCACGGGCGGCACGCTTGCCGTCCGCTCCGCCGTGCGCTGCCATCGCCCGGACGGCGAGCCGCTGGAGGCGAAGGTCACGCAGCTGCGCCTGTATTCCGGCGCGGAATTTGAAGCCGTGCAGCAGGTCCCGGCCGGAGACGTCTGCGCCGCGCTCGGCCTGAGCGGCCTGCTGGCCGGGGATACGCTCGGCGATGCCGCCCCGGACCGCGGCGCGGCGCTGGAGCCCGTGATGAGCTACTGCATCCGTCTGCCCGCCGACCTCGACCCGCAGCTGGCGCTGCCGAAGCTCCGCCTGCTCGAGGAGGAGGAGCCGCAGCTGCGCATGGTCTGGGACGCCCGCCTGCGCGAAATTCGCGTGCAGCTCATGGGCGCGGTGCAGCTGGAAATCCTGCAGAGCCTCATCCGCATGCGCTTCGGCTGGGACGTCACGTTCGACACCGGCCGCATCTCCTACCGCGAGACCATCGCCGCGCCCGTCGAGGGTGTCGGCCACTTTGAGCCGCTGCGGCATTATGCCGAAGTCCACCTGATCCTCGCTCCCCTGCCGCAGGGCAGCGGCCTCGTATTCGACACCGTCTGCAGCGAGGACGTGCTGGACCGGAACTGGCAGCGCCTCATCCTGACGCATCTGCAGGAAAAGCAGCACCTCGGCGTGCTGACCGGCTCCCCCGTCACGGACCTGCGCATCACGCTGGCCGCCGGGCGCGCCCATCTGAAGCACACAGAGGGCGGCGACTTCCGGCAGGCGACCTACCGCGCCGTGCGGCAGGGCCTGATGAAGGCCGAGAGCATCCTGCTTGAGCCGTATTACGCCTTCCGCCTGACCGTTCCGCCCGAGCAGATCGGCCGGGCCATTTCTGACATCCGCGCAAAGAGCGGCAGCTTTGATCCCCCGGTCGAAACGCCGGGCGGCACGCTGCTGCAGGGCCGCGCGCCCGTCTCCGAGCTTCGCGACTACGCGCGGGATGTGGCCGCCTATACCCGCGGCCGCGGGCGGCTGAGCTGCGAGGTCGCAGGCTATTTTCCCTGCCATAACACCGAAGCCGTCGTGGCTGCGCTGGCCTATGATCCGGCGGCCGACCTTGAAAATACGCCGGATTCCGTTTTCTGCTCCCACGGCGCGGGCATCACCATCCCGTGGGATCAGGTCGAGGAGAACATGCACCTTGAATCTGTCCTGCGGCCGAAGCCCGCAGCCGCGCCCGCCGCTGCGCCGCGCGTCCGCACACAGAACCTCGATCTGGACGAAAAGGAGCTGCAGCGCATCATCGAGCGGGAATTCGGCCCGCAGAAGACGCCGCTGTACCGGCCGCCCGCCGCCAAGGCCGAGGCAGCCGTCACCCTGCCGCCCCGCCGGAAAGAATACCTCATCGTAGACGGCTACAACATGATCTTTGCGTGGGACGGGCTGCGTGAGCAGGCGGGATATGATCTCAGCGGCGCTCGCGAGCGCCTGCTGGACCTTCTGAGCAATTACTGCGGCTTCCACCCCTGCGAACTCATCGTCGTGTTCGACAGCTACCGCGTCAGGGGCGGCACCGGCTCCCGCAGCAGCCACAATAATCTGCGCGTCGTCTACACGCAGGAGGATGAGAGCGCCGACCTCTATATCGAAACGCTCGTCGGCAAGATCGGCAAAAACTACGCCGTCCGCGTGGCGACGTCCGACGCCCTCATCCAGCTCTCCGCCCTGCGCAGCGGCGTGCTGCGCGTCTCCGCCGCAGAGCTGGAGCGCGAGCTCGAGCGGACGAACGGCGAGATCGCCGCCGTTCTGCGCCGTCTGCGCGAGGAAGCCCGCCACGCGGCCGGGCAGGAAAGCCCGCTGCGCGCCCTCGATCCAAAATCAAATCCCGACAAGGAGGAACCGATATGAAACAGATCACACTCGGCACGACCGGCATCACCGTTCCGCAGAACGCCTTTGGCGCACTTCCCATCCAGCGCGTGAGCGCGGACGAGGCCGTCCGCCTGCTCCGCCGCGCCCGCGAGGGCGGCATGCGCTTCTTCGACACGGCCCGCGCCTATACGGACAGCGAGGAAAAGCTCGGTCTTGCCTTCGGCGGGCACTGGGACGGCCTGTATGTCGCCACGAAGACCGCCGCCAAGACGCCCGAGGCCCTCCGGGCCGATCTGGAAACGTCGCTGCGCCTGCTGCAGCGCGACTACATTGATATCTACCAATTCCACATGGCCGGTCAGTGCTACCGTCCCGGTGACGGCACCGGCATGTACGAGGCCATGCTCGAGGCAAAGGCGCAGGGCAAGATCCGCCATATCGGCATCACGGCGCACAAGATCGGCGTTGCAGAGGACATCATCGCCTCCGGTCTCTATGAAACGCTGCAATATCCCTTCAGCTATCTCTCTACGCCGCGCGAGGCCGCGCTGGCCGAGAGCTGCCGCAAAGCGAACATGGGCCTGATCGCCATGAAAGCGCTGGCAGGCGGCCTCGTCACGAACGCCGACGCCGCCTTTGCCTACATCGCGCAGTATGACAACGTGCTTCCCATCTGGGGCATCCAGCGCCCGGAGGAGCTGGAGCAGTGGCTCGGCTTCTTCCGGACTCCCGCCTCGCTGACGCCGGAGCTGCGCAGCTTTATCGAGAAGGAGCGCGGCGAGCTGACCGGCGAATTCTGCCGCGGCTGCGGCTACTGCCTGCCCTGCCCGGCCGGGATCCAGATCAACCAGTGCGCGCGCATCTCCCTGATGATCCGCCGCGCGCCGTCCGAGAGCTGGCTGGCCCCCGCCATGCAGGCCGAAATGGAGAAGATCGAGCACTGCCTCGGCTGTGGCCAGTGCAAGAGCCGCTGTCCCTATGAGCTGGACACGCCCAATCTGCTCAAGCGCAATCTGGCGGACTACCGCCGCATTCTGGCGGGAGAGGTCAGCACGGGCTCCTATCTCCGCCCCGCACAGAAATAAACCGGCAGCCCCGAAAATTTGGTGGCGGCATGCCGAACATTTCGGCCGTTTTCCCGTCAAATCGTTGTACATCGGCGCGGAGACATCGAAAAATTCACAAAACCGCAAAACTTCCCATATTTACTCCGCATGCCGGATGTGCTAGAATGTAGGAAAAATGTCCAAAAGGAGGAATGCGCCATCAAACGCAACGAGACCGATCCCCGCGATCGGCAATATGAACCGGATCCTTCCGAGCAGGCGCAGAAACGCCGGAAAAAGGCGAAAAAACCGAACCGTGGTCTGCGTGTGGCCGCCGTGCTGCTGACGATCGTCCTGGCACTGGAGGGTCTTTACTGCTTTGTGGTCTTCACGGATATCCCGGCGATCAAATCGCTCCGTGAGGCCTATATTGAGACCGCCATGAACACGCTCTCCCATCAGTGGCTTGCCAAATGGTTCCTGCCTTCCTATATGATCGACGAGGTCGTGGCCCGTCAGGATCAGGCCCGCAAGGATCAGGAGGGCAAGATCAGTACCTGGGACAAGATCTCCGCCTCGGATGCCACAGACAAGAACGGTGAGACCGTCGCCCCGACGGAGCCGACGTCCCAGACGGACGAGGAGCGCTTCTATGAGCTGTTCTGGGAGCTGGACCGCATTTCGTTTGAGGACTACGTCAGCGCCCATCCCGATGTGACTGCCAACGGCTGGGACAACATCTATATCAATGAAGCCGGTCTGAATGACGACGGCACCGATATCTACACCGCCATGGGCGAGCGGGTGCTCGCCGTCGACGCAAAGAACAAGATCCTGCTCGTCCGCGTGGAGGGCAGCGGCTATCAGGGTGTGCTCGCCATCGCCAAGGACCCTTCGCAGCTGTATAACGCGCCTTCCGCCTATATCGGCAGCTGGGGCCAGCAGCTCGAGGCCATCGCCTCAGCGCACGACGCCGTGCTCGGCATGACGGGCAGCGGCTTTATCGATCCGGACGGCAACGGCTCCGGCGGTGAGCTCGCGGGCTATGCCATGTCGCAGGGTGAGAGCTACGGCGAGCACTATGTCGTCACCGGCTACAAGCGCGTCGAGCTGCGCGAGAGCAACCTGCTCTACGTCACGGACGCCTCCGCACCGGTCGCAGCCGACACGACGGACGCCGTGGAATTCTGGCCCGCCCTCGTTGTGGACGGTGAGCCCGCCGTGGAGAACTACGAGGCCTTCAACGGCATCCAGCCGCGCGCCTGCATCGGTCAGTCCGAGAAGAAGGAGATCCTCATGCTTGTCATCGAGGGGCGTATGCCGACCCGCTCCTACGGCACGACGATCGAGACCTGCACCGACATCCTCATGCGCCACAAGGCCTATCAGGCCCTGAATCTGGACGGCGGCACGAGCGCCGTTCTGTGGTACGACGGCGAGTATGTGACGAAGTGCTCCAACACCAGCATCACGTCCCGCATGCTGCCGAACGCCTGGCTCTACGGCGGCGATGGCGCAGGCCAATAATATTTTGGGTCCCATTCTGCTGCATGCCCCGCGCATGCAGCAGTTTTTTCGGCTTTTGTGGAATTTGTCCGGGGAAACCGTGCCGCATGGCGGCATTTTGTCCGGAAGCCTGTCGAAATCCACGTTGACATTCCGCAAGAATATCGGTATAATACGGTTAGAATCCGCGAGTTGCGTTTTGCTGCGGACTTCCCGCTGCCCGGCGGGAAAATCGTCATTTTTTTGCGCCTGCCCGCAGACGCAAGCAAACAATGGAAAGGATTTTTGCAATGATTTACACGACTGAAGTACAGCATATGTGCCCGGTTGCAAAGGGTGCATACCATGGCCCGGCGCCCATTCCTGAGGAAGGCAAGTGGGTCCAGGCGAAGGAGATCAGCGACATTTCCGGCTTTACGCATGGTGTCGGCTGGTGCGCGCCGCAGCAGGGCGCCTGCAAGCTCACCCTCAACGTGAAAAACGGCGTCATCGAGGAAGCTCTCGTCGAGACCATCGGCTGCTCCGGCATGACGCATTCCGCCGCTATGGCTTCTGAGATCCTCATCGGCAAGACCATCCTCGAAGCTCTGAACACCGACCTCGTCTGCGACGCCATCAACACCGCCATGCGTGAGCTGTTCCTGCAGATCGTCTACGGCCGCACCCAGAGCGCGTTCTCCGAGAACGGCCTGTCCGTCGGCGCTTCCATGGAAGACCTCGGCAAGGGCCTGCGCAGCCAGGTCGGCACGATGTTCGCCACGAAGGCGAAGGGCCCGCGCTATCTGGAGATGGCCGAGGGCTATGTCACCCGCGTCGCGCTCAACAAGCTCGACGAGATCGTCGGCTACGAATTCATCAACCTCGGCAAGATGATGGACTTCATCAAGAAGGGTGATGAGCCCGCCACGGCAATGGAGAAGGCCAAGGGTCACTACGGCCAGTTCGACAACGCCGCGAAGTACATCGACCCGCGTCAGGAATAAGAGGAGGAGCGCACCATGGCTTTGTTTGAAAGTTACGAAAGAAGAATCGACAAGATCAACGGCGTTCTTGCGCAGTATGGCATCGGCTCCGTCGAGGAGTGCCGCGAGCTGTGCAAGGCGAAGGGCTTCGATCCGTATGAGATCGTCAAGGGCATCCAGCCCATCTGCTTCGAGAACGCCTGCTGGGCTTACACCGTCGGCGCAGCCATCGCGCTGAAGTCCGGTGTCACCACCGCCGCCGAAGCCGCCAAGAAGATCGGCGAAGGCCTGCAGTCCTTCTGCATCGACGGCTCCGTCGCCGAAGACCGCAAGGTCGGCCTTGGCCACGGCAACCTCGGCGCCATGCTGCTGAGCGAGGAGTCCAAGTGCTTCGCGTTCCTGGCCGGTCATGAGTCCTTTGCCGCCGCCGAAGGCGCCATCGGCATCGTCCGCAACGCCAACAAGGCACGCAAGACCCCGCTGCGCGTCATTCTGAACGGCCTCGGCAAGGATGCCGCTCAGATCATCTCCCGCATCAACGGCTTCACCTATGTGCAGACGAAGTTCGACTACTACACCGGCGAGCTGAAGATCGTCAACGAGATCCGCTACTCCGAGGGCGAGCGCGCCGATGTCCGCTGCTACGGTGCTGACGACGTCCGCGAGGGCGTTGCCATCATGCATCACGAGGGTGTCGATGTCTCCATCACCGGCAATTCCACGAACCCGACCCGCTTCCAGCACCCGGTCGCAGGCACCTACAAGAAGGAGTGCATCGAGCAGGGCAAGAAGTACTTCTCCGTCGCTTCCGGCGGCGGCACGGGCCGTACGCTGCATCCGGATAACATGGCCGCCGGTCCCGCTTCCTACGGCATGACCGATACCATGGGCCGCATGCATTCCGATGCACAGTTTGCAGGTTCCTCCTCTGTCCCGGCTCACGTCGAGATGATGGGCTTCCTGGGCATGGGCAACAACCCCATGGTCGGTGCTACCGTCGCCGTCGCGGTTGCTGTCGAAGAGGCTCTCAAGAAGTAATTTGTTTCTTCCCCGCTCCCATGGGTAATGTGGCGAACCGCCACCGGCGGTTCGC
>NZ_JBBMFF010000107.1:0-732 GCF_040096185.1 Faecousia intestinalis
ACCTACCAGTTCCCGGCGGGCGGCTGCGTGATCACGGACTTTGCCGACGGGAAGATCATCGTCCAATAATCAAAAACAGTTTCCGGCCCGGCGGCATCCCCGCCGGGCCGGTGTCTGCAGCGGCGTTCCCTGAGTGCCATGGGCAGTTACAAGTTTCCGGATACCCTCGCCGACCGCACCGGCTCCCGGATTGTCATTGCGGGGCCCCAAAGGGGCCGTGGCAAGCTCGCAGCGCCCGGCCGGATCACAGGCTGTCCACAGCAAATTCAAAATTCCTTCGCACATCGTCCCGGCAGCATCCCCGCCGGGACTTTTTCCATTTACCGCACTGCATATTATTGAAAATTACGGGATGTTTTCTGTTAAATATTGACAAATAAGTTAAGACGTGATATGCTGGCCTTACCGGGGAAGGAAGGGAGTCCCCGGAATGAGCTGTTCCGTCACCATAGAAAGTAAAATACACGAAAGGAAGAAGGACAGGTAAAAACATCATTTGACTCGTCTATGCAGCATCCTTTTGCTCGCTGCGCTGTTGGTTTCTCTCACCGTACCGCTGGCCTCGGCCTATTCCGACGTGACTCGTTCTGCTTTTCCGGATTACTTTGACGCGATCAACTATGTAACCGATAATGGCCTGATGAACGGGACTTCATCCACGCAGTTTGAACCGAATTCCTTTCTCAGTCGTGCGATGCTGGTCGGTGCAGTATGGCATTCGCTCTATTAATT
>NZ_JBBMFF010000108.1:0-3661 GCF_040096185.1 Faecousia intestinalis
GGATAGTGGGAAAGCCTCTGCGAATTCGCGGGCTGTTACAGGAGATTCCCACGTCGCTTCGCTCCTCGGAATGACAATTTAGGCGAGTGCCGTGGTACACCGGTGCCCTCCTGCGGTTTAATGTCCCTCTACAGGGCGGTCACTGACCGCCGCTACAGACGCAATCGGTTTTTACGTTTTTATCGGCACCTTGTACGAACTGGAAGTGCCTTCCCGAGATTGCCACGTCGCTTCGCTCCTCGCAATGACAAACCTTTGGCTTTCACCGTTTATCGATAGCCTGCACTGGTCGGCAGCATTGCGCCGGGAGGGGCATGCCCCTCCCCTACAACGCACGGTTGGCGGCCCTGCGAAAAATTCCACGCTCCGCGTTTCACGTTTTCTTCCACAAATTTTCCCTTTCCTGTGCATAACCGCCTGCACTGGCGGGGAAACTTGCTGCGGGGAGGGACAACACGCATGGAACAGAAGCTGCGCCGTCTGCCCGACGGGACCTACACGGGCGCGATGACGGATGAACATATCTGCGGCATTTTCGGCTGCTGCGGTGATTGGAACCGCCGCGAGGTGCACATCGGGGCGCTGACGGTCTACGTCTACGCCATCGACGGCATCACCTCGGGCGGCGATGCGTCGGAATACGTCGTCAAGCCCCTCATGCAGGACGCGTTCGGCGGCACAATGGACGAGCTCTACGACCGCGCCCTGCACAGGACGGTCTATAACTCCGTGGCTGTGCCGTGCGGAGACCTGCAGAGCACGGCGGAGAAGCTTGTCAACGGCTTCACGGTCGTGCTGTTCGGGCAGCGGGCCATTGCCTTCGAGACGAAGACGGGCGAAAAGCGCTCGCCCTCGGCCCCGGAGGTCGAGAACACGGTCAAGGGCCCGAAGGACGCGTTCACGGAGACGGTACGCACGAATACGAGCCTGCTGCGCCGCCACCTGCGCACGCCGGCGCTGCGGCTGTATGAGACGGTCGTGGGGCAGCGGAGCCTGACGAACGTCACGCTGGCATGGATCGACGGGCTGACGGAGCCTGCGCTCGTCTCGCGGATGCAGGCGCGGCTGGCGGAGATCGACATCGACGGCCTGCTCACGCCCGCGGCCGTGGAGGAATATCTGACCGGCTCACGGCCGACGGCCTTTCCGCTGCTGCAGTACACGGAGCGGACGGACCGCTTCGCGCAGGCCCTGCTCGAGGGGCGCGCCGGTCTGCTCGTCGACGGCCTGCCGCTGGGCTATCTCGCACCGGTCGACCTCGGCTATCTCATGACGTCGGCCGAGGACCGGGGCACGGATTTCGTGTCGGCGTCGTTCCTGCGCGTGCTGCGCTATGCCGCCCTGCTGCTCGGCCTGCTGCTGCCGGGGCTCTATGTCGCCATGGCGGCCTTTCACCCGCAGATGCTGCCGACGGAGCTGCTGCAGTCGATCTTAGAGAGCAAGCGCGCGGTGCCGTTCCCGACCATCGTGGAGGTGCTCGGGCTGCTGGCCGCCTTTGAGCTGCTGCAGGAGGCAAGCGTCTCGCTGCCGCAGTCCGTGGGGCAGAGCCTTTCCATCATCGGCGGCCTCGTCGTCGGCTCGGCGGCCGTGGAGGCGCGGCTCATCTCGCCCGCGGCCCTCATCGTCGTGGCGGCGGCGGGCATCTGCGGCTTTGCCATACCGGGGCGCAGCTTTGCAGACGCCCTGCGCGTTTGGCGGATGGCGCTGGCCGCGGCGGCGAGCCTTGCCGGGCTGTTCGGCCTGACGCTCGGGGCCATCTGCCTCGTCGTCCATCTGGCGGGTCTGGAATCGTTCGGGATCTCTTATCTTGCGCCGTTTTCCGGCGTCGGCGGCGCGCGCGCCCTGCTGCGGCCACGCCTCGTGCGGGAACCGCTGCGCGATCCGCTGCTCCGGCCGCTCGACCGGCGCAATCAGGGGGGAAAGCGATGAAATGGACGCTTCTTGCGGCTGCGGCGCTGGTCCTGTGCTGCGGCCTGCCGTTCCGCACGCACGAGACGCGCACGCTCCTGCCGGTGCAGACCGTGCAGGCCGAGTGGACGGAAGCCGGCGTGCGCATCGTCACGGAGGCGGGCGAGGGCAGCGGCGCAACGTGGGACGACGCCGTGGCCGCGCTGCGCATGGCTGCGCCGGGCGAGGTTTACTTCGACACGGCCGGGCAGGTCGTGCTGTGCGGGAAGACGGACCGCCTCGTGAACGAGCTGCTGGAAAGCGGCATCCTGCGCCCGGCGGCGCAGGTGCGCCGGAGCGGGGGCCTGACCGACCCGGAGGGGCTGTCCGACCTGCTGGAGGCCCACGCCAGTCCCGTGACGGTCGGTCTGCTGCGGGCGGAGCCGGGCACGGCCCTGCCCGATTGGGAGGAAAGCCATGCGGGATAGACAGCTCTGCGCCGTGACGCTGGCGGCAGCCTCCGTCCCGGCGCTTCTGTATCTGCCGCGCCTCGGCTGGGTCTGGGCGACGGCGGCTGCGGCGATCTCCGCGCTGCTGCTTGGCCTCTGCGGGCGGCGCTGCGCGCCGGGCGGGCTGACGGAGGTCATCCCGGCGGCGTTCGGCCGGGCGGGAAGAGCCGTGCTCGCGCTCGTCCTCCTCGGCGGCGCGCTGCTGCTGGGAGGTGCAGCGCGGGCGCTGTGCGCCATCTATCCGGAGAGCCGCGGCGGGCCGCTTACGGGACTCCTGCTGCTTCTGGCGGCGGCCTATGCCGCAGAGCGCGGGGAGGAGACCGTCCTGCGCAGCGGGGCCATCCTGTTCTTCTTTCTCACGGCGGTCGAGGCCGTCATTCTGGGCTTTTCGGCCGTGCAGGTGCGCGCGGCGTGGCTCGCGCCGCAGACGGGACGTGTGCCGTTTGCCGCCATGACGGCGGCGCTGTCACCCATGGCCGTGCTCTATGTGCGCGGCGGGGCGCGGAGGACGGGCGGCTGGCTCGCGGCGGGGATCGGCCTCTGTGCGGCGGCGGCCCTGTGCGCCGCAGGCACGCTCTCGCCCCGCGTGGCCGGGGAGGAGGCGTTTGCGGTCTATACCATGGCCAAGAGCGTGTCCGTCTTCGGTGTGATGGAGCGGCTGGAGCCGGTCGTGTCGGCCGCGCTGACGGCGGGGGGCTTCTGCCTGCTTGCCGTTCTGTGCCTCGCCAATGCGAAGACGGCGCGGGCGCTCGGCTGGAAAAAGCGCACTGGCATCGGAAATTTCCTGCTCGGCTGTGCGGGGTATCTTGCGGGCACGGTCCTGCCGGAGGGGGTGCAGGCTGTCGCAGCTGCCATATGTTGGGGTATTGTGCCATTGGTAACACTATGGGTAGCGTCCGTAAAGAAATTGCAAAAAAATCAAAAAAAAGCTTGACATTCGGGCGGTTATTTGATAGAATAGCGGAGCCGCTTGAGACAGGGCGTCAAACAACAAAAGATTTCGAAAGAAATTGAAAAAAGTGCTTGACAAGCTGAACAATGCGTGCTATAATGTAGAAGTTGCTCCGGAACGGAGGGCGCGAGCCCGATGAAGTCCGGATGACTTTTCAAATAGGCTGTGCGAATGGCCGGTGTACCTTGTAAATTAAACAACGAGAAACATGAACAAACACCTTGGACAATTTGATGAAAAAACAAGTTGTTCTTTGAGATGTCAGTGTAAAAACTGAGATTGTGAAGAATAGCCAACGAGAAATTCTTGAGTG
>NZ_JBBMFF010000109.1:0-1089 GCF_040096185.1 Faecousia intestinalis
ACTGAGCGCCGCTACAGACGCAATCGGTGCATACCGTTTTATCGACGACCTGTACCAGTCGGCAGTACCGCGCCGGGCCCGGCTGTCCGCTCCCCTACAAACGCCATTGGTGCATATCGTTTTAACGGCAGTGTGTACCGATGCCGGCAAGGCCCGCTCATCGCTGCCTAAATTCCGCAAATTTTATCATAGCACGCCGCAGGACGGAATGCAAGCCGGAAATATGGCAGGAGATCCCTTACATGTCCCAATATCCGTCAGCGCAGGTAGCCGCTGTCGCGCAGCGACACAAAGTCGTCATCCGCGATCACCAGATGGTCCAGCAGCAGAATGTCCACGACGTCGAGTGCCTGCTGCAGGCGGCGTGTCAGCTCCACATCCTCGTGCGACGGCAGGGCAATGCCCGCCGGGTGGTTGTGCGCCAGCACCACGCCGCTGGCATTCGCGCTCAGCGCAGCGCGCATGAGCTTGCGCATCGGCACGTTGGCCGAGTTCACGCTGCCCTCGCTCAGGCAGGTGCAGGTCAGAAGCCGCCCGGCGGCATCCAGCGCCAGCAGGTAGACGAGTTCCTCCCGCGCGCCGTAGAAAAACGGCAGCAGAAAATTGCCGAAATCCGTCGTGCCCGTCAGGCGCGCGCCGGAAAACGGCCGGGAGAGGTAGTAGCGCCGGTGCAGCTCCGTCACGAGCCGCAGCAGCAGCGCCCGCGATGCATCCATCCCCTCCACGCTGGCCAGCTCTTCCGGCGAGGCGGAGAGGGCCGCGCCGAGCGAGCCGAACTGGCCGATGAGCCGCGCGGCAAGGGCCTGCGGCTCCTCTGCGCCCGTGCCCGCGTGCAGCAGCAGGGTCAGCAGCTCCTCGTCCGTGAGGGCGTCCGGCGCGCGCTGCAAAAAGCGCCGCAGCAGATTGGCCGTGGATCCGTCCATGGGATCGCCTCCTTTGCGTTGATGGAATATGGTAGGGGAGCGACATGCCGCTCCCGGCGCTGCATTGACGATAGGAACAGGCTTCCGATAAAAACGTACCAACCGATTGCGTCTGTAGCGGCGCTCACTGCGCAGCCGTTGGCGGCTTTGCCGCCTTACGGATGCG
>NZ_JBBMFF010000110.1:0-3675 GCF_040096185.1 Faecousia intestinalis
GAGCGGCATGCCGCTCCCGGCGCAGCGCTGCCGACACGAACAGGCTGCCGATAAAATGGCACGCACCGATTACGTCTGTAGCGGCGGTCACTGCGCAGCCGTTGGCGGCTTTTCCGCCTTACGGATGCGGCGTGCCCTTTACGGGTAGTGACCGCCATTGGCACTCTCAAATTTCCGGCCGCCTCGCCGACCGCACCGGCTTCCAAATTTGGAAGCCTTGCGCCATAAAATCAATACCACAAAAATTGCCAGCCTGCATGGCGCTCATTGAGTTCCGCTGCAGGCCAATCGTGCAGTTTTCCCGCTTCACTCCGTGAACGTATAGCGAATCATATTTCCCTTTCCGTCGCCGGTCGTGATCACGACATCGCCGTCCATGTTCTTCCCGGTGTCCAGAACGGGCCAGCGGCCCTCGGCGCGGACATAGGCCTCGGGGCTTTCGGCCTCGATATCCAGGAATTCCTTCTTGCTGTGCGCCTCGCCTCCGCAGGGATTGATGGTCTCGATCAGAACTTCGTATTCATGCATTGCTTTTGCTCCTTTCCTTTTTTCGTCAGTATATCACAGAGCGCGCTGTCCGTGCAAATAGGCAATTTCCACAAATCGGAAAAATCGGCAGGAGAAAACATGCGTTCTCTCCTGCCGAAGACTTTTTACGCTTCCGGGCTGAACTGGTCCTTACCGACCGCGCACAGCGGGCAGAGCCAATCCTCCGGGACCTCTTCCCACGGCGTGCCGGGGGCAACGCCGTTCTCCGGGTCGCCGACGGCCGGGTCATAGACATAGCCGCAGACATCGCAGACATACTTCATAGCCGTTCCTCCTGCGGGAAATACTCAGCCGAAGTAGCGCTCCAGCAGACCCTTGAGAGCCTTGCCGTGACGGGCCTCGTCACGGGCCATTTCATGGACGGTGTCATGGATGGCATCGAGGTTGTTCTTCTTAGCGACCTTGGCCAGCTCGACCTTGCCGGCCGTTGCGCCGAATTCGCACTCCACGCGCCATGCCAGGTTCTTCTTCGTGCTGGCGGTCATGTTCGGCTCGAGCTCGCTGCCAAGGAGCTCTGCGAACTTTGCGGCGTGCTCAGCCTCTTCATAGGCGGCCTTCTCCCAGTACAGGCCGATCTCCGGATAGCCCTCGCGGTGGGCGATGCGGGCCATGCACAGGTACATACCGACCTCGGAGCACTCGCCGTTGAAGTTGGCCTTGAGCTGGTCGAGGATGAACTTCTTGTCCTCTTCGGGAACGCCGTCGAGCTTCGTGCCGATGCCGAATTCATGCTCGGCCGCGAGCTTCAGATCGCCCTCGACGGCCTGGAACTTCTCGCCGGAAACACCGCAGATCGGGCACTTGAAGCCTTCGGGCAGCTCATCGCCTTCATAAACATAACCGCAGACGGGGCAGACATACTTCTTCATAATAAAATCCTCCTGAAATGTTGTTTTTGTTGTTTTAGATCGTAATTTTAGACCCTGCATCCGGGGAAATGCAGTCGTTGCAGACGCCGGTAAACATCAGCTCGCAGGTGCTCGGGCACCCGCAGGTCACGCGGCGCATCAGCTCGACCGGCGGCTCGATGTCCGGCAGGTCATAGACGGCGCTGCACTGCGTGCACACGAAATGCGCGTGGGGAAGGGGGTTGCGGTCATAACGCTCGAGCCCATTGACGACACCGGCGGACCCGATGATGCCCTCGCGCCGGAACATGGCCAGATTGCGGTAGACCGTTCCGAGGGAGAGATCCGGGATATCCGGCTTGAGCTGCGTGTAGACCCATTCGGCGGTGGGATGCGTATCCGTGCTGCAGACGCAGGCCAGGATCGCATCGCGCTTCCTGCTCTTTTTCTGCATCGCCATCGCATCGCCTCCATAATGATAATAATTATCGTTTGCGTTATTATAATAGCATATTCCTCTGCCATCGTCAAGAGGGAATTTCAAAAAAATTCTCTCCCGGCTATTGGTTTTTTGCACAATTATTAAGCAGTCAATTTGTTCATTTTGTGAGAACTTTTCATTTTGTCCAAAATAAAGATTGCATTCTGCAAAACAGCGGTCTATACTGTGTGCATGAGGAAATTGAAAACGTTTCCAATTCACCGGAAAATTAATTGGGAGGCAACATCATGAAAAAGATCATCGCTCTGACCCTCGTGCTGATCCTCGCCGTCGGCCTGTTCGCCGGCTGCAAGAGCAGCGACAAAGGCTCTGTCTATTTCCTGAACTTCAAGCCGGAAGCAGACAGTGCATGGCAGGCACTTGCCAAGACCTACACCGAAAAGACCGGCGTTACCGTCAAGGTCGTCACCGCCGCCAGCGGCACCTATGAGACCACGCTGACCGCCGAAATGGCCAAGAAGGACGCCCCCACGCTGTTCCAGTGCGGCAATGAGACGGCTCTGGACACCTGGAAGGACTACTGCCTCGCGCTTGACGGCACGAAGTTCCTGAACGAGATGACCACGTCCGACTTCAACCTCAAGGGTGAGGACGGCAAGACCTACTGCGCAGGCTACTGCTATGAGGCCTTCGGCATCATCGTCAATACCGAGCTGCTGGAAAAGGCAGGCCACTCTCTCGACGAGATCAAGGACTTCGCCAGCCTGAAGGCTGTTGCCGAGGACATCACCGCCCACAAGGACGAGCTGGGCTTTGCCGCCTTCTCCTCCGCCGGTCTGGATTCCTCCTCTTCCTGGCGCTTCTCCGGCCATCTGGCCAACATGCCGCTGTACTATGAGTTCCGCGACGACAACGTGACCGAGCAGCCCGCCACGATCACCGGCAAGTATCTTGCCAACTACAAGAACATCTGGGATCTGTACATGAACAACGCCACCTGCGCTCCCTCCGAGCTGGCCGCCAAGACCGGCGACGAGTCCCGCGCAGAGTTTGCAAACGGCCAGGCTGTCTTCTTCCAGAACGGCACGTGGGAATACGCCAACCTGACCGACGCTTCCGCCATGGGCTTCTCCATGGATCCGGCAAAGCTGGCCATGATCCCCATCTACTGCGGCGTTGAGGGCGAAGAGAAGGCCGGTCTGGCCTGCGGCACCGAGAACTGCTGGGCCGTGAACGCCAAGGCCTCCGAGGAAGACCAGAAGGCCACCCTCGACTTCATGAAGTGGGTCGTTACCTCTGACGAGGGCACGAAGATGATGGCCGAGCAGTTTGGCCCCATCCCCTTCAAGAACGCCAAGGAGAGCGCGAACGTGTTCTTCAACAATGCCAACCACCTGATGTCCGAGGGCAACTACACCGTGACCTGGGCCTTCAACTACACCCCGAACGTTGAGAGCTGGCGTCAGGGCGTCGTGGACGCGCTGCTGGCCTACAGCACCGGCTCCGGCGACTGGAGCGGCGTCGAGACCGCCTTTGTCAACGGCTGGGCAACGCAGTATCAGCTGCAGGAAGGCTAATCCAAATTCGTCAAACCTGCGGAGGGCGGCAGACCGCCGCCCTCCCGGCCTGTCGAAAAAGTCCCTGCGGGATTTTCCGTCAGGCCGGGTGGCAAAATTGCAAAATGATCTTGCAGTTCTATTTTGCAATTTTGGCCGCTGCGGCGGGTGATCGAACGCGAAAGGACACCCTGACGGTTTCCTTTCACACTTTTCTTCCCTCCGAAGCTTTCGGCTGGGCAGATTATCGACAGTCTCGGAGGGCGGCGGGCCGCCGCCC
>NZ_JBBMFF010000111.1:0-8242 GCF_040096185.1 Faecousia intestinalis
GTAGCGGCGCTCACTGCGCAGCCGTTGGCGGCTTTGCCGCCTTACGGATGCGGCGTGCCCCTTGCGGGTTGTGAGCGTCTTGCAGGTTGGCAATCTTTGCGGCACGCATTCTGCGGCGCGAGGCTATCAGATTTGTCATTGCGAGGGCGCTACGCGCCCGTGGCAATCTCGCAGCATAATGGCAGATAACTGGAAGGCCCCGGCGAATACGTAACCGGCTGCGTGAGATAGCCACGTCGCTTCGCTCCTCGCAATGACAATCGGGGCGTTTACCATTGTAACGTTAGCTTGTACGAACCGGTAGCGCAAAGCCGGGAGGGGCATGCCCCTCCCCTACAGAGCGCCGTCGGTACTCGCCCGGCCCATTCCGCGATCCGAAACAGGGGAATCGTATGCTGAAAAAGAACGAAATTTACCGTACCGTCGTCTCCGGCTTCACAAGCGAGGGCCTCGGCGTCTGCCGGGTGGACGGCTGCGCCGTCTTCGTGCCGAACGCCGCGCCGGACGAGGAATACGACCTGCGCATCACGCACGTCGGCAGGCACGCGGCCTATGGCCGCATCGAGCGTATCCTCACGGCCTCGCCGGACCGCTGCACCCGGCTCTGCCCGGACGCGAAGCGCTGCGGCGGCTGCGATTTCTGGCACCTGCGCTATCCGGCGGAGTGCCGCATCAAGGCGCAGCGCGTGACGGACGCCCTGAACCGCATCGGCGGGCAGAACCTGCCACTCGTCGCCCTGACGCCCGCGCCGACGTGCGAGGGCTACCGCAACAAGGCCCAGTTCCCTGTCGCCATGGGGAAGACCGGCATCGAGGCGGGCTTTTTTGAAAAGGGAACGCACAACGTCGTCCCCGTGGAGCACTGCCGCATCCAGCCTGCCTGCGCCGAGCAGGCGCGCAGCGCCGTCCTGCGCTATGCCCGCCGCTGGAGCATTCCGGCCTATGATGAGACCGCCCGCACCGGCCTTCTGCGGCATATCTATGTCCGCCATGCCGAGGCTACGGAGCAGGTGCTTGTCTGCCTTGTCGTCAACGGCGAGCGTCTCCCGCACGAGGACGATCTGGTTGATACGCTGCGCAGGGCCGTGCCCGGCCTGCGCTCCGTCGTTCTCAATACGAACACGCGCAGCGGAAACGCCGTCCTCGGCGAGACCATGCGCACGCTCTGGGGCGACGATGCCATCGAGGATATCCTGTGCGGCCTGCGCTTCCGCATCTCGCCGCGCTCGTTCTATCAGGTCAACCGCACGCAGGCAGAGCGGCTCTACGGCAAAGCGCTGGCAGTAGCCGGCCTGACCGGGACAGAGACGGTCCTTGACCTCTATTGCGGCACGGGCACCATCACGCTCTGCCTTGCGCGGCAGGCGAAGCGCGCCGTCGGCGTCGAGCTTGTTGAGGCCGCCATCCGCGATGCGCAGGAAAACGCCCGCCGCAACGGCATCGGAAACGCGGAATTCTTCTGCGCGGATGCCGGACAGGCCGCCCAGCGCCTCTGCGCCGCCGGGGAGACGCCGGATGTCATCGTCGTCGATCCGCCGCGCAAGGGCCTTTCCGCCGATGTCATCGAGGCCATGGTCCGCATGGCCCCGCAGCGCATCGTCTATGTCTCCTGCGATCCGGCCACCCTCGCGCGCGATGTCCGCAGCCTCACGCAGCAGGGCTACGCCCTCACGCACGCCGAGGCCGTCGACCTCTTCCCCCGCTGCGCCCATGTGGAGACGGTGTGCAGGCTGGAGCGGGTCGAGTGAAATCTAATATGTAGGGGAGGGACATGTCCCTCCCGGCTGCGCACTTGCAGCCCGTACAAGCCGCCGTTAAAATGGTGTGCACCGATTGCGTCTGTAGCGGCGCTCGTTGTACAAGGCCGCCGCGCGAGAGAAAAATGTAGCGGCGCTCAGTGAGCGCCATGCAAGCTGGCAGCATACGCTGCAGGGATTCTGCGGCGTGAGGCCTTCAAGTTTGTCATTGCGAGGAGGCCGTAGGCCGACGTGGCAATCTCGGGAAGGCACTTGCAGTTCGTACAAGCCGCCGTTAAAATGGTGTGCACCGATTGCGTCTGTAGCGGCGCTCCCTGAGCGCCATTGGCAGTTGCAAATTTCTGTGTACCCCGTCGACCGCACCGGCCACCAGATTTGTCATTGCGAGGAGGCCGTAGGCTGACGTGGCAATCTCGGGAAGGCACTGCCGGAATGGGAAAGGCATCGCCGACCGTATACGCCGCCAGGTTTGACTGTAGCGGCGTTCCCTGCGCAGCCGTTGGCGGCTTTGCCGCCTTACGGATGCGCAGTGAGCGCCGCTACAAGCTGCCTCTCGGCATTCGTCCGTATTTATGTCCCCTGAATTTCGATGATCACATATTCCGACCGGCAGCCGGTCTTGAACAGGATGGCCCAGTCCGAGATGCCGGACGTGACGAGGAAGTCCGTATCCCCGCGCCGCTCCTGTCCGTAGACGGCGTCGTCGCCGTGCAGGTGGAACCAGCGGATGAGCTGCACAAGGGGGATGAGCTGTCCGCCGTGGGTGTGGCCGGAGAGCACGAGATCGACGCCTGAGGCCGCCTCGGCATCATAGTCATGCGGCTGATGGTCCAGCACGATGGAGTAGCGCGCCGTATCCAGCCCCCGGGTCAGCTCAGCCATGGATGCGCGGCCGCCGCCGAAGCCCAGCTCCTCTGAGGCGTCCTGCCGGCCGATGAGCCAGAAGGCGTCGCCGATCGGCACGATCTCGTCCTCCAGCACATGCACGCCGTTTGCCGTCAGTTCGGCGGCGAGGTCGTCGCCCGTGAAGCCGCGGGTGCACTTGCTGTCATACAGGCCCTTGTCATGATTGCCGAAGACGTAGTAGACCGGCATATCCAGCTGCCCGAGCGCCCTGCAGGCGGCGAGCATGTCGTCCTTCTCCGTATCCTCGTCGACAAAGTCGCCCGCGATCACGAGCAGGTCGGGCTTCTGCGCCGCGATGCGGTCCAGCTCGCGGGCAAAGCCGTCTGCGTGGAACGTGGTGCCCATGTGGGAATCGGCGAGCAGCGCGACGCGGAGCGTGCCGACGGGCTTGTCCGTATGAATGATATAGTTTGTCTGCCAGACGTGGTGCGCCTGCACCCAACCGGCCGAAAGATAGGCGGCCGTGAGCAGCAGGGCCGTGAGCCCGGCGTAATACCGCCGCCACGGCTTGCCGTGCAGCCGCTTCAGCAGGGCGAACAGCGCGTCGCTCAGCAGCCAGAACAGCGCCAGATGGAGCAGGCAGATGATGGCGTTCATATAGCCCCACGCCAGCCAGATCGCGGCAGAAGGAAGCAGCACAGCCAGCACGGAGATCACCCAGCTCCAGCCATGCCTGCCGCGGGCCAGCGCCAGCGAGAATCGGAAGCGGTGCACGCGCGTGACAAGGTAAAAAAGCGCAGAAAATCCAGCCAGCACCAGACCGATCAGGATCAGAAGCCTGGGGATCATGCGTCCGCGCCCCCGTTCTGCATGAGAATGTCCTCTGCCGTCAGCATGGGGTATCGGCGCAGCGCCGTGCCGTCCAGCGGCTCGCGGTGCAGGTCGACGGCTGTGATGCGGCGGTTGCCGTAGGTCGTGTAGTAATAGATGCCGCGCGCGGCATTCCAGCACGAGGTGTAGATCGTGCGCTCAAATTCTCCCGGTGCGACCTCGCAGCAGCCGCGCGTCTGCGAGACCGTCTCCATGATGTGGAAAAACTGCCCGACGCAGTCGGCCTCGCTCTCGCCGCAGACGGAGTGGAGCTTCGTGAAGGCGGCGCGGACAAAGCGCGAGCCGGAGGACAGGTCGCCCGGCAGACCGAGCGCGCCCATGCCGCGGCTGTAGGCCTGCAGCGGCACATCCGGCGCAAAGGTATTCTCCGGCTGTCTTGGCGACAGATGCATATAGTTGTTCAGCGCGAAGAGCTGCTGCGGGAACGGTGGGTTATTCGTCAGCACGCCGACAGGATTTTCGTAAATTTGCAGCCCCGCGGCCGTCGGCTCCAGCGTGAGGGCGCCGGTCGCGTCCGCGAGCAGCCAGTGCAGCTGGGCGGCGGGGAAGTGCAGGCTGAACGGCGTTCCCGTCAGGTTGACGGCCTGCAGCAGCTGCCGGGCCTCCGCCAGCGTGGCGCACTGCCGCAGCAGCCACGGAATGAATTCGAACTGCGCCACGTTCTGCCGCCCGTCCTGCGGCGCGGCATAGCGGGCGTTGCCGACGAAGTTCAGCCCGGCAATACCGAGGCCTTTTTCGTTCACGGCATCGTAATACAGCGGATAGCCGTCCGCCACATGGGCCGTGCCGAGGATGGCATAGCCCTGCTCCGAGCCGCCGCCGTGGCGGAAGCGGAGCGGGAACCGGCGGGGAAGCATGACGATCTCCTCGCCATAGGATGCCTCGTAATCCAGCGAGCGGCCCATATAGAGCTCACGCGGCTGATAGGTGATTGCAGTGCACATAATACCTCCTGATAATATGAAGCCGCTGCAGAACGGCTTGCTCTGCAGCGGTATCGGTTTAATCCTCTGCGGCCAGCAGAATGATGCATTCCGCTGCCTCCTTCACCGGAGCGGAGAGCGTGAAGGCGTAGATCCCGCTGCAGTCCGCCAGAAGCTTTGGCAGCGCTTCCGCCGGCAGGCGATATGCGGCGCGGACGTCCTCCGGCCAAAGCCCGGCCGTCTCGCTCCAGCTGTCGCGCTCTTTTGAGGACAGCTGCTCGCTGCTCTCCGGCAGAACGTCGGCGTGCGCGCCCTTCAGCACGACGAGCAGCGGCTCCGCGGCGGTTCCGTCGTATGCGGCCGCTGCGTCGTCCGTATCCGCAGCCTTGCACTCGGGCGCCCCAACACCGGATGTTGCGGCGTCGTGGTAAAATGACGTGACATTGCCACTGTATCCCATCACGACGTCGCCGGGAGCGGCAGTAGCGGCAGTATCGTTGGCCTTCTGCTGAGCAAAGCCCTTCAGCGGACCGAGCAGAGTGAAGACGACCAGCGCGGCAGCGGCAAGGCCTGTGGCAAGCCCGCCCCAGTAGGCGCGGCATGGCTTTTTGACCGGCCGCTGCGGTGTTTTGGCGGCGGCTGCCAGAATGGAGGCTGTCAGCCCGGCGGGAGGGACGGCGGTGTCTGCCCGCAGCAGACGGTCCCCGCGTTCAAAGGCCTGCAGCCGTGCGCGGCAGTCTGCACACTGCGCCAGATGCGCCTGCAGCCGCTGCTCTTCCTCCGGCGAGTTTTCGCCGTCGAGATGTCCGCTCAAAAGTGGAAGATAATCGTTACAGTTCACGGCCCCGACCTCCTTTCTGCGGATTAGACGAGGCGGCGGCCGCTTTGTTCCCGCTCTGGGACAGCTTTTTTCGCAGCTGGTCGCGGGCGCGGGCGAGACGGGACTTGACCGTTCCCTCCCGCACGCCAAGCACAGCGGCGATGTCCGTATAGCTCAGGTCATTTTCCACGCGCAGCGACAGGATCAGCCGCTGCTCCGGGGCCAGCAGGTCCATGGCGGCCCGCAGCTCCTCCCGCTCCTCGCGCGCAAGCAGCTCCTCCTCCGGCAGCTTGGCCGGGTCGGGTGCATCGAGGGTATATTCCTCCCCGTCGGCGTCCAGCCCGGAGATGGGAACGACCAGGTGGCGGCGCGCAGCACGCAGAAAGTCGATGCAGACGTTGGACGTCAGCCGGAAGAGCCAGGTAGACAGGCTGGAATCGGCCTGAAAGCTGCCAAGCCCGCGCCACGCGCGCAGGAAGGCCTCCTGCGTCATGTCGGCGGCATCCTCCGGATTGCCGGTCATGCGCAGCGCGAGCCGGTAGATGGCGGGCTGATGCGTCGTGACGAGCTGCTCAAACGCCGCCATATCGCCGTCGGCTGCCAGCCGGATCATGTGCTTTTCGTCGATGGGGCTCACCTCAGATCACGCTTGATCTCTTTTGCCAGACGTTCTATGTCGGAAAAGGCGGAAATGTTGGAGATTTGTTCCTTATAAAATCCGCTGTGCGGCACGCCGCGCAGGTACCATGCAAAATGCTTGCGCGCCTCGAGGCAGGCAATATGCTCGCCTTTGTCCTCGAGCGCCAGTGCGAATTGCTGCAGGGCCGTGTCCACGCGGTCGGCGAGCGGCGGCAGCTCCGGGGGTGTCTTGCCGCGCAGGGCAGCGCGCAGCCGTTCGAACAGCCACGGGTCGCCGAAGGCGGCGCGTCCCGCCATGAAGAGCGAAGCGCCGCTGTGCGCCCGGCAGCGCAGCAGCTGCTCGGGGTCGGAGATATCGCCGTTTGCGATAACGGGGATGGAGACGGCGCGCACGACCTCGCCGATGGCGTCCCAGTCTGCGCGGCCGGAATAGAGCATGGCCTTCGTGCGGCCGTGGACCGTGATGGCGGCTGCACCGTTTTCCTCCGCCGCGCGGGCCAACGCGACGGCGCTCGGGCAGCTCCGGTCCCAGCCAAGGCGGGTCTTTACGGTCACGGGGACGGAAACGGCGTCCGCCACGGCGCGGATGATGCGCCCGGCCAGCGGGATGTCGCGCATGAGGGCGCTGCCGTCGCCGTTGTTGGCGATCTTCGGCATGGGGCAGCCCATATTGATGTCCAGAAAGTCGCACCCGCTGATGCCGGCGGCGATCTGCGCGGCCTCGGCCATCATGGCCGGGTCGTTGCCGAAGATCTGCGCGCCGCACAGCGAGCCCTCGTTCCGGCGGAGCAGGCCGCGGCTCTTGCGGTCCTGATAGACGAGCGCGCGGGAGGAAACCATCTCCGTTACGGTCACGTCCGCGCCATGCTGCGCGCAGACCGTGCGGAAGGCGTAGTCCGTTACGCCGGCCATCGGTGCGAGGAAAAGCGGCGTATCGCCGGAAAACAGCTGCATGGGTCCATCCCTCCTGACCCATACTGTACCATAAAGCGCGAAAAAAAGCAACTCTGCCCGTTCGTCTTTTTGAGCGGGCGGAGAAGCCCCGGGGCAGTACCGCATGATTCGGTTAAGGCCAAAATACGGTGCTGCCTTAGAAGATCAGCACGCAGGAGAGCCACGCCAGCCCCACAGATGCCGCTCCCATCGCGGCGTACAGGAGAGCCGGGATGCGGCGGCGCGGTCGTGCGGACGGCGGTGCGGCGGCAAGGCGGCGGGCCTCCTCCAGGAGGGCCTGCTCCGTCACACCGTGCTGCTCGAGCGCCTCCTCGCGCAGCAGAAAAATAGCCTGCTCAAACAGGTCGGACTCCTGCGGCCGCACCACGAGGACCTGCCGCGTCGTTCCCTTGACCATTACGCTCCCTCCCTTAGCCGGACATTGTCCGGTATCTGGAGAGATTCTACCCGCCCGAAGTGGGTCATAAACGGCTGTCGATAAAAAATTTTTATAAAAAATTTGAAAAAAGTGTCAGGAATCCGTTTCTGGTGAAATATAGGAGTGAAGGGAGGCCGCAGCAGAGCGGAATAGTCTGCAGGAAAGAACAACTTCGCAGGAAGAAGCATTTATGAATTGAAAGAAAGGACAGATTATCATGAAAGGAAAACGATTTCTTCTGCTTTTGCTCGTTTTCGCATTATCAGTCTCTTTGCTTGGCTGTGGAGAAATGTCTGACGCAGAGGTGCAGCTGCGATACGGCCTGAGGATGTTCTTCAATCGGTTTAATTTCTTCCGGCCAACCAGTTTTTACGGTTTTTCTGGAGATAATCTGGATGATCTGGAATGGGGTGCGGAGCAGCTCAGGGCCGGCATGGAGGAAAACACGGCCCTGCTTCAGAAATACCCAAACGCCTATGCGTCCCTTCAGCTGCTGGTTCAGATCCCGACTGTACTGAGATCCCTGTACGAGGCAGCAGGGACGGAAAAGCTTACCTTTGGCGACCTCCCCCCCGCGTTGCAGGCATGCCTGTACGATGTGGACATCCTGCTGTATCCGTGCCTGTTTGCCTGGACCGAAAGTGACGGCTCTTCCGTGATGGGCCTGTTTGCCCTGATGGAGTCCTCGGGCAGCGCGATCAATTTCATGGATCGCACTGTCGTCTCCCGCCAGGGAATCGAGTGGCCGGAGCCGGTAGACTGGACACCGCCGGATGTTTGATCCCGGTACATAGCAAAAAGCTGCTGCAGAGCGCTCGCTCTGCAGCAGCTCAGACTGTCGGAAAACCTATTCAGGCAAAGGTTTTGGAGGGAGGAAAAGCCTCGCAGAGTTTGCGCCCGCAGGCGCAAAGAAGATGGGAATCATTTTCTCCGGCGGCGTGTACGTCGGAGAAAATACCGCTCGGCTCGCAAACGTGCGAAGGGTGCGCCGCAG